>NZ_BCPO01000106.1:0-25331 GCF_016586105.1 Burkholderia sp. E168m15 | reverse complement strand
CTGCAGCCGGACCAGCCGCCAGGCGCGGCCGGTGCACCCTCGTCGGCCGCCGGCTGGGCGCGCGTGCACGGCGAGCGCTGGCGCGTGGCGAGCAGCACGCCGCTGGCCGCCGGCTGCCGCGTGCGCGTCACCGGCCGCCACGGGCTGACGCTGACGGTTGCGCCGCTCTACGACGCGCCCGCCCCCGCCCATCCGCAGGGAGAACCTTCATGATCGGTTACACGTTCGGCTTCAGCAGCGTCCTCGTCGTCTTCGTCGTGGTGCTCGTCGCGTCGTCGATCCGCATCTTTCGCGAGTACGAGCGCGGCGTCGTGTTCATGCTCGGCCGGTTCTGGAAAGTGAAGGGGCCGGGGCTGGTGCTGATCATCCCGATCGTCCAGCAGGTCGTGCGGATCGACCTGCGCACCGTCGTGTTCGACGTGCCGGCGCAGGACGTGATCACGCGCGACAACGTGTCGGTGAAGGTCAATGCGGTCGTGTATTTCCGCGTCGTCGATCCGGAGAAGGCCGTGATCCAGGTCGCGCGCTTCTTCGAGGCGACGAGCCAGCTCGCGCAGACGACGCTGCGCGCGGTGCTCGGCAAGCACGAACTCGACGCGCTGCTCGCCGAGCGCGAACAATTGAACGCGGACATCCAGAAGACGCTCGACGCGCAGACCGATGCGTGGGGGATCAAGGTGTCGACGGTCGAGATCAAGCACGTCGACCTGAACGAGACGATGATCCGCGCGATTGCGCGGCAGGCGGAAGCCGAGCGCGAGCGGCGCGCGAAGGTGATTCATGCGGAAGGTGAGCTTCAGGCGTCGGAGAAGCTGCTGCAGGCCGCGCAGCGGCTCGCGCTGCAGCCGCAGGCGATGCAGTTGCGCTATCTGCAGACGCTGACGACGATCGCGGCGGACAAGAATTCGACGATCGTGTTTCCGCTGCCGGTCGATCTGCTGGGGGCGTTGCTGGATCGGCTGGGCCCGTCGCGCGAGCCTTAAGACGCGCGTGCGCCGTCCCGCAAGACGCCGCGGGCCGATGTCGATGAGCGCGGGAGCCGCGGCCCGCGCCCGGCGGCCAGCGCCCGCCCGCGTCAGGCCAGCAGCTTGCGCTCGGCCTTGCCGTACTTGATCGACTTCTCGTCCGGAATCATCAGCCCCGTATGCTCGTCGCGGCCCTGCAGCAGGAAACGCGCGTCCGGGTTGCCGATCTGTTCGGCCGCGAGCTTGCTGTCCGCGCCGATCTCGCCCTTCTTCATCCGGTTGACGATCACGCCGGCCGCGGTGTCCTTGAAATCGCGCAGCATCCACGCGTCGCCATCGCTGTCGCCGAATACCAGCAGCGGCCCGTAGCCCTTCTTCGACACGAGCACGTTGCGAATGCCCACCGTCTTGCCGGGCCCCCAGTTGAAGTGCCAGCCGGCCGGATAGGTGCTCGTGTACTTGCCGTCCTGCATGTCGAGACGCAAGCCGATCACGTTCTCCGGCGGCACGCCATAGCCATAGTTCGGATTGCCGGCGAACACGCGCACGACGTCGTCGAGCGACGCGGTGCTCACGTACACGTCGATGCCGTTCGCCCGCAGCGTATGCATCACCGCGCGGATTTCCTCGTGAATGCGGATGCCGTGGAAATGCGTATCGGCCACCACGCCGGCCTTGCCCGGCAGCGTCTTCGGGCTTTCGTAGCGGACCTTGCGCAGCGCGTCGCCGATCCCGTAGTTGTTCGACGCTTGCGCCATCGCCTGCAACTCGGCGGTCGTCATGTTCTGGTAGAAGTAGATGATCCACTTGTAGCCGATTTCGAGCGGATGCGTGTCGCAGATCGCGTCGTACATGAAGTACAGCTTCGCGCGGAAATCCTTGAACTGGTCGGTCTCGCGGATCTCGTCGAGGCTCTTGTCGCCGCCGAAGCCCTGGTAGTTCGCATGGAGCCAGCGGTAGTCGGACTCGACGTCGGCCGCGAGGTCCTCCATCGTCACCGGCTTGCCGTCGACGGTCGTGTAGTCCTTCATGAACGCGCCCTTCGGCACGTCCTTCCACATCACGGCGACGAATTCGTCCGGCGTCAGCTTGTACTGCAGATGGTTGATCTGGTACATCAGCAACGCCTCTTCGCAGTCGTTCATGATGCACGTGTTGTCCCAGTCGAACACCGCATACGGGCGGCGCTTTGCGTCGTAGCGGGCGCTCGCGACGCCATGCTGGTCGAGCACCGCCTGCAGGCGCGCGGCGTTGAACGGCGACCAGCGGCCGGGGTCCAGCGCGTCCGGGGCGGTTGCGCTCTTCGCGCCGGCGATGCCGGCCTTGAGCATCAGCGGCGTCGCAGCGGTCGCCGCGGCAAGGGTGTTCATGAACTGGCGGCGTTGCATGGTCTCTCCGTTGAAATGCCGAATCGGCTTCGGTCGCTGCCCCGCGCGACGCGCGACACACCGGCCTCGCGAAGCCGCAAAGGCTTCGAATCGGGGCGGATGATGTGACGAAATTATTTCGGCAATTTGACAGCGTCCCACCGTGACACGACGGGGAGTTGATCCGGCGCGACATGCCGGGCCGTGTGGAAGCCTTGCCTGGCGCGATCCCTGTCGACTTCCCTGCTGAGGACGCACGGACAAGCGACGCCCATCCAGCCCCGAGCGCCTGAAATCTAGAGCTTCCCCTCCATTTCGGCCCTTCATTAGGAGAAGTCCTCATCTCCAAGGGCTGGCGCGCGACCGCGAACCGGCTATGATCATTACATTACTCAATGACACATTAAATGCTGACTGAATAAGCCGTATGACGATGGACGCCGGCGGATGCATCCAGATCAGCACCCCAAGCCTTGCCCAGGACCCGCCCTACGCCGACACGCAAACGCGGGCCGACACATGGAGACGCATCATGACCGCCCACCATCCGCTGCCGGAAGTCCACCTCGACGAGCTGCCGCAATTCCGCGCGGTCCAGCAACTGGCCTACCGCTGCGTCGAAACCGTCGGCGCGATGCTCTACCCCGGCATCACCGAGAAGGAGGCCGCGCGCCTCCTGACCGAATGGCTGCAGGACAACGGCGTGCACGACTGGCTGCACAAGCCGTTCGCGTGGTTCGGCGACCGCACCGCGTTCGAGGGCTTCTCGGGCCTCAAGCACATGGGCGGCTTCAATCTCGCGTTCTTCCCGAGCAACCGCCAGCTCGAAACCGACATGCCGGTGATCCTCGACGTCGCGCCGGTGCTCGACGGCATCGTCGCCGACGTCGGCTACGCGCACTGCCTGGGCCGCAACCCGATCCTCGAGCAGTTGCAGGACGACCTGATGGACCATCGCGACATGATCGTGCGGCTCGTGAAGGCGCGCCGGCCGATGGCGGAAGTCGCGCAGGAAGTCGACGCGCTGTGCCGCCGCCAGGGCGTCGAGCCGCGCCACAAGGCCTATCCGTTCAAGGTGCTCGCGCATCGCGTCGCGAAGATCCACAAGCTGTCGAAGCCGCGCTTCGTCGCGCGCTTCGGGCTGAACGCGACACGCAACCTGCTGCTCGACCAGGGCCGCGCGGCGAAACAGCAGGGCTGGTCGCCGCTGTGGTCGATCGACCGCCGCTCCGAGCATGCGCCGGTGCCGGGCCTGTGGGCCGTCGAGCCGCATCTCGGCTTCGCCGGCGTCGGCGCGAAATTCGAGGAGCTGCTCGTGATCACCGACGACGACGCGTACTGGCTCGACGAGGATCTGCCGCACGTGCGCCGCTGGCAGCGCCGCCAGGCCGAGCGCGCGCAGGCTGCGTCGACCTTGTCGGCCGCCGCCTGACGAACCACCCACCTCCCGACTCCCTGAACGACGGACTCACGATGCAGCCTCTTTCCGACGAAGCGCCGCTGGCCCTGTTCGAATCGGTTCACAGCGAAACGGCGGTCGCCTCCGGCGACCTGACGCTCGCGGTCCGGACCTGGGGCGACCCGGCCCGCTCGCCGGTCGTGCTGGTACACGGTTATCCCGACGACAGCAGCGTCTGGCAGCACGTCGCGCCGCTGCTCGCGCGCCGGCACTACGTGATCGCGTACGACGTACGCGGCGCGGGCTTGTCGGGCGTGCCGACGCGCACGGCCGACTACCATCTCGCGAAGCTGACCGACGATTTCGTCGCGGTGATCGATGCGCTCTGCCCCGGCCGCGCCGTGCATCTGGTCGCGCACGACTGGGGCTCGATCCAGGGCTGGGAATTCGTCACCGATCCGCGCCTGGCCGGCCGCATCGCGTCGTACACGTCGTGCTCGGGGCCGTGCCTCGACCACGTCGGCTTCTGGCTGCGCGAACGCGTGCTGCACCCGACGCCCGCGTCGCTGGCGAAGCTCGGCGGCCAGCTCGTGCGTTCGTGGTACGTCTATCTGTTCCACCTGCCGTTCATCCCCGAGCTCGGCTGGCGGCTGTGGCTCGGCCGCGCGTGGCCGAGCCTGTTGCGCCGGCTCGAGAAAACGCCCGCCGCGCCACGCCCGACCCAGGCCGACGACGGCGCGCACGGCGTACGGCTCTATCGCGCGAACTTCATCCGCTGCCTGTTCGCGCCGCGCGAACGCTACGCGCACGCACCGGTGCAGACGATCGTGCCGCTCGGCGACAAATACGTGAGCCCCGCGCTGTCCGAGAACCTGTCGCGCTGGGTGCCGCAGTACTACCGCCGCGAAGTCGCGGCCGGCCACTGGCTGCCGCTCGCCGATCCCGCGCGCTTCGCGGCGCTCGCCGAGCAATTGATCGACGCGGTCGAATCCGGCGACGAACCGCCCGCGCTCGCGAACGCGCGCCGTCGCGCCACCAGCGGACGCTTCAGCGGCAAGGTCGCGGTCGTCACCGGCGCGGGCAGCGGGATCGGCCGCTGCGCGGCGCTGGCCTTCGCACGCGAAGGCGCGACGATCGTCGCCTGCGACATCGATCTCGCGAGCGCCGAACGCACCGCGCTGCTGATCGGGCTGACCGGCGCCCAGGCCCATGCGAAACGCGTCGACGTCGGGTCCGCCGACGAGATGGAAGCGCTCGCGGCGTGGGTCGGCAGCGAACTCGGCGGCGCGGACGTCGTGATCAACAACGCGGGCATCGGCATGGCCGGCGGCATCCTCGACACGAGCGCGCGGCACTGGGAGCGCATCCTGCACGTGAACCTGTGGGGCGTGATCCACGGCTCGCGGCTGTTCGCGCAGCAGATGGCCGCGCGCGGCACCGGCGGGCACATCGTCAACACCGCGTCGGCCGCCGCGTTCGGCCCGTCGCGCGACCTGCCCGCGTATGCGACGACGAAGGCCGCGGTGCTGATGCTCAGCGAATGCATGCGCGCGGAACTCGCGGAGCAAGGCATCGGCGTGACGGCCGTGTGCCCCGGTTTCGCGGAAACCGGAATCATGGCGTCGACGCACTACGCGGGCGCCAACGCACAGGACGAAGCGCGGCTGCGCAAGCGCGCGACGAAGCTGTACCAGATGCGCGGCCTGAAACCGGAAACCGTCGCGCAGGCGATGGTCGACGGCGTGCTGCGCAACCGCCCCGTCGTCGCGGTCGGCGGCGAAGCGCACGCGCTGCGCTTCGTCGGCCGCTTCATGCCGTGGCTGGGCCGGATGATCGCCCGCGTCAGCATGGCATCGCATTGACGGCGCACGACGCCGCACAGGGAGACAACATGACCGATACCGCCGACTATCACAAGATCAAGGCCCGGCACGTGAAGTTCGACTTCAGCGACACGCCGGTCACCTGGGTGCCGAACGATCCGGGCAGCACGCACATCATCAACACGCTGAACCTGCTGTTCCCGGAAGGCGAGCTGTGGTTCTGCCGCGTGTACAACAAGGCGCTGCCGCTGATCACCGATGCACGCCTGCGCGACGAAGCCGAAGGCTTCCTGCGGCAGGAAGCCGTGCATTCGCGCTCGCACGGCGGCGTGCTGAAGCACTACTACGACCGCCACGGCATCGACACGAAGCCGTTCACGCAGAAGCTCAACCGCCTGTTCACGCGCGTGCTGGGCGAGCAGCCGCTGGGGCTGAAGATCGGCCATACGCGCTTCTGGCTGCGGCAGCAGCTGGCCGTGATCGCGTCGCTCGAGCATTTCTTCGGCTATCTCGGCAACTGGGTGCTCAACGCGCACGGTCTCGACGAAGGCCGCGCCGACCCGACGATGGTCGACCTGCTGCGCTGGCATGGCGCCGAGGAAGTCGAGCACCGCACCGTCGCGTTCGACATCTACCGTCACATGGGCGGCACCTATCCGGAACGCTGCGTGCACATGGCGTTCGTGATCCTGCTGCTGCTCTACTACATCACGACTGGTGCGAAGTTCATGTACCGGCGCGACCCGGACGCCGGCCGCTACCCGGGCTTCGTGCTCGCGTGGTGGCGGGGTTCGCGACGCGGGCACCTGCCGTCGTTCTGGAAGGTGATCGGCGCGGCGCTGCGCTATTTCAAGCCGGGCTATACGCCGCACCACGAAGGTTCGACCGAGCAGGCGCTCGCCTACCTCGCCCGCTCGCCGGCCGCGCAGGCGGCCGCGCACGGCGGCAACTGGGGCGCGGCGAAAGGGGCGTGACCGGGCTTCCGGCCGGCTCGGCGGGCGGCGCCCGCCGAAATGCGTACAATCGCGGCTTCAATTTCCCGGAGGTGCCGCGATGGCCATGAAGAAAACCGATCTCGAAAAGAACAAGGCGCTCAAGCTGACGCACGCGATGAAACAGTCGAGCTCCGCGCGTTTCGGCAAGGGCGCCGACGAAGCGGCCAAGCTGGACCGCCGCGCGCAGCGCAAGCTCGACCAGGAACAGGGCCTCGTGCCGTTCGCGTGCAAGCTCAACGCCGAGCTCGTCGAGCAACTGAAGGCGCGCGCGGCCACGCACCCGGAAGGGATGACGGGCCTGCTGTCCGAACTGCTCGTGAACGGCCTCGCGCAACGCGACGCGTAACCGCCACGTATCTCGAAATTTCCGTTGACAGCACTGCGCCGCGACGACACACTCGTTCGCATGCCTACGTTCAAGCTCGTCGCCATCGCGATTCATTGCCCGGTGAACATTCGAAAGAATGGATCACGGGAGGCGCTTGTGCGTTAGCAATCGAGCAGTACCGCATGTCACACAAGGCCTCGCCGGAAACGGATGAGGCCTTTTTGTTCTGGTGCACGTCATCCGTCCGGCTCACTGAATGGAGCAGACGATGGACCAGGCAAGCCCCCTGTTCGAACGCCGCGATCGGCGCCCCGCCGGCACGATCGCATTACCGACCGTCGTGATCCGTTTCGCGGTCGCGCCGCGCACGACGATGACCTGGCGCGCGCCGCAGGACGCGGAGATCCGCGCGCACGGCGCGGCGCTGTGGATCACGCGCCCGCCGAATGTCGACGATTACTGGGTACAGCCCGGCGACGTGCTGCGCATCGCGCGCGGCGAGCGCATCTGGCTCGGCACCGATGCCGACCGGTCGGCCGAAGCGACGATCACGACCGCGTACGTGCGACGCGGCGAACGGGTCAGGCGCATGCTCGCGCAAGTGCAACGTTTGCTCGTCGGGATAGGGAGAAGGAGCGGATGAGCGGCGCGCCGTTACGCGTGCGTCAAGTACACGACACGCGCAACGGCCGCGACCGGAAACGGACGCACCCGCGGCGCAACGCGTCGCGGGTGCGCATCGAAGGACGCGGCACGCCGGTGCGTGCCGCGAGCGATCGCGCGCCGTGCGCAGCGAGAGGATGCAGCAGGTGCATCAGGTGCTGGCGGCGAGACGCGGGCCCGTGCTTCGTGGAGTGGAATCGAGGTCGGGACGTTGCGCGGCCTGCGAGGTCACCCACGGATCGATGCCCTGTTTCTGCACCTCTTCGAGGAATGACACACGTGTGCGCCAGTAATCCGCCTGTAATTTCGCATCGATGACGCGCTGTTCGGCTGCGAACAGTTCCATGCGCGCCGTCACGAGCATCGACGCAGCGGTTTTTTCCGGCGTGGGGGCGTGTCGCATCGCCCAACGGCTGATCCAGTTCAACATGCTGACCTCCGTGATTACGGACGAACCCGCATCGGGCAATCGCAGCCGGCCGTGCCTGCCCAAACGCGCAACGGCCTTGACCACCATTCACCGCCTGGCCTGCACGGACTGCAACTCCCCCGCATCGGCAATAACCGGCCGGCGTGTGCATGCGCGGTGTATCTATCCTAGAAAGACTTGCCGGTTTACGCGATGGGGTCTTGCAATCTTTTACACAGAAACCACAGTCGCGCCCGCATCGCGAAATGACGGTTGCGGACGGGACGGCTTCGGCGCACGATAATCCGATCCCTGCACCCGCCTGGCCTGACGAATGGCCGCTGCACGCCGCTGCCGCGCCGTGTATCCGCGCCGGCAGCACACGTGCGGACATGCGCACCCGCCGCCTGCACCGCGTTCGTGCAGCATGCGGGCGCTCCGTTTCAGTCGCATGTCATCGTGCACCGCCCGCGCGCAACGCAGCCGGCGTGCCGTTGCGCACGCATCGGCCCGTTTCTCCCACCTGCCCCGCGTCGTTTCCATCGTTTCAGCCATTTCTGCCGGCCCATGCCGCGCGAACCGGTAAAATGCGCGCCTTCGCCGCACGGGCGGGCCGCCAGACCGTTCGCGCGCAGGCAACCGATCGTGCCCTCCAACTATATCGTCCGAGCTATCCGCGCTATTACAATCCGCCGATAGCCGGACAATAGTGGCTGGTTACAGTTAGCCGGCCGCGCTGCCTGTACAACAATTCGGCACAACAATCAACACGACAACCCGACCGGAGAAACGCCTTCATGGAATCCATCAAGCGGTATTTCGGCTTCGCTGAAGCCGGCACCGATTTCCGCACCGAAATACTCGCGGGCGTCACCACGTTCCTGACGATGGCCTACATCATCTTCGTCAACCCCGCGATCCTCGGCGACGCCGGCATGCCGAAGGAATCCGTGTTCGTCGCGACCTGCCTCGTCGCGGCGCTGGCGTCGATCATCATGGGGCTGTACGCGAACTACCCGATCGCCTGCGCGCCCGGCATGGGCCTGAACGCGTATTTCGCGTACACGGTCGTCAAGGGGATGGGCTTCACGTGGCAGGCGGCGCTCGGCGCGGTGTTCATCTCCGGCTGCCTGTTCCTGCTCGTCACGCTGTTCCGCGTGCGCGAGGCGATCGTCAACGGCATTCCGAAATCGCTGCGGATTTCCATTACCGCCGGTATCGGCCTGTTCCTCGGCATCATCTCGCTGAAGACGTCGGGCGTGATCGTCGGCAACCCGGCCACGCTCGTCACGCTCGGCGACCTGCACAAGCACGAGACGATCCTCGCGATCGTCGGCTTCTTCACGATCGTCACGCTCGACCACCTGCGCGTGCGCGGCGCGATCCTGATCGGCATCATCGGCGTAACGATCCTGTCGTTCTTCTTCGCCGGCAACCAGTTCCACGGCGTGTTCTCCGCGCCGCCGTCGATCGACGCGACGCTGTTCAAGCTCGACATCGGCGCCGCGCTGTCGACCGGCATCATCAACGTGATCCTCGTGTTCTTCCTCGTCGAGCTGTTCGACGCGACCGGCACGCTGATGGGCGTCGCGAATCGCGCGGGGCTGCTCGTCGAAGGCAAGATGAACCGCCTGAACAAGGCGCTGCTCGCCGACAGCACGGCGATCGTCGCGGGCTCGGTGCTCGGTACGTCGTCGACCACCGCGTATATCGAAAGCGCGTCGGGCGTGCAGGCCGGCGGCCGCACCGGCGTGACGGCCATCACCGTCGCGGTGCTGTTCCTCGCGTGCCTGTTCATCGCGCCGCTCGCCGGCGTCGTGCCGGCGTACGCCACGGCGCCCGCGCTGCTGTACGTGTCGTGCCTGATGCTGCGCGAAATGGTCGAAGTACCGTGGGACGATGCGACGGAAGCCGTGCCGGCCGCGCTGACCGCGCTGCTGATGCCGTTCACGTACTCGATCGCGAACGGCGTCGCATTCGGCTTCATCGCGTACGGCGGCCTCAAGCTGCTGACGGGCCAGGGCCGCACGGTCAAGCCGATCGTCTGGATCATCGCGGCCGTGTTCCTGTTCCGCTTCTTCTATCTCGGCAGCGAGTAAGCGAAGCGCATCGCACGATGAAACGAAAAAACGCCACCTTCGGGTGGCGTTTTCACTGTGCGTGCCGTGCCGCCTTGTCCACGTGGATCAAGGCGTTGCGACGCCCTTGAGCTCCGCATCGTACAGCCGCTGGGCCAGCGTCGAATCGAGCGTCTCGACGCGGCGATACAACTGCACCGCGTCATCGACCCGCCCGGTGCGGCGATAAGCGACCGCCAGGTTGGCCATGATTTGCGCGTCATCGGGATACGCGCGGTTCATTTCCTCGAAGATCCCGACTGCCGCATCGGGCCGCTTGCCGCGATTCGCCGCGATGCCCATCGCCTCCCGCGCCAACCGGTTCGACGGATCAAGCTTCAATGCATGCGCAGCCGCGGCCGACGCTTCGTCGGGCTGACCAATCTCGTTCAGTTCGCCCGCGAGCACCACCCACCCCGCCGCCAGCGATTCGTCCAGCGCAACCGCGCGCCGGAACGATGCGACGGCATGCACATGCTGGCCCAGTTGCGCCAGCGTCACGCCGTGCATCCGCCACGCCCTCGCGTCGCTGTCGTTCAGCTTGAGGGACCGGTCGAGCGCGCTCAACGCATCGACATAGTTCGACTGTGTCATGTACAGCGCGCCGAGCCGCAACCAGTATTCAGCATTGTCCGGCGCCGCTTCAACCGCACTGTGCATCGCGCTGGACGCGTCGCCGGACTGGCCTTGCAGCGCATACGCCTGGGTCAGCGCGCCCTGGATGAGCGCGGTTGCGGCGGGATCGCCGCCCTTCTGCGCCTTCAGCGCGTGCTGGTAACTGGCGATCGCGTCCGCCAGGTGGCCGAGATCGTATTGCGCACGGCCGAGTGCGTACCAAAGCCGTGCATCGTCGGGAAAGGCCTTCAACCCGTCGTGCAGCACGCCGATGGTGGCCTGGGCATCCGGCTGCGTCGAGGCCAGCAGACTCCACGCATCGGCCTGGCGCGAACCGGACAGTTCATGTACCCCTCGTTCGAACCACGGTCGCGCACCGGCCTTGTCGCCGCGCCGCAAATACGCGATGCCGAGATTCATCCGCAGCATCGTGTCCGACGGATCGGCACGCATGCCGGCATGAAACGCGTCGAGTGCGCGATCCATCTGTCCCAGCTCGGCATAGGTGTTGCCGAGCGAAGACCAGCCAAATGCGTATGACGGATCGTTTTCGACCGAACGTCGATAGGCGGCCAGGCTGAGCGCGCCGCGATCGGGCAGCCGGCTCGTGCGGTAGGCATTGCCGAGGTTGTTCCACGCCCACGCGCTTTGCGGTCGCGCGGCCGTCCATGCAAGGTCATGGCGAATCAGCCCGTCGACGTCGTTTGCCACCGCGTACGCGCGCGCCTGGCTCATCCAGGCGGTCGCTTCGAGCGGCAGGTCGACGGCCGGCATCTTCGCTGCCACGGTCGCCATCCACTCGACTGGCAGGACCATGTAGAGCGACTCGGCACTGTCCGCTCGGACGCCCACCATGCCGATCAGATTGCCTTGCTCGTCGTAGACGCCGGCGCCCGGTTCGGGCAGGTGCGGCGGCGCCGGATTCGGCGACGCGAGCAGGCCGGAATGCACGCCGCCGTCCGCGGCCCATGCATGGCAGCACACGCGCAACGCAACGGGATCACGGCGGTCGAATCGCGCGCCCGCCAGATAGGCGGTCGTGGCCGCTTCCGGACTTCGCGCCGTCAACGGCACGGCGGCGACGTCGAGACCCGTCGCTTCGATGATGCAGATGTCCCGATCCTGGTTGCCCGCGACGAGTCGCGCGGGAAGACGGCGGCCATCGGCCGATGCAATGTCGAATGCCGGTCGGCCGGCGAGCCGATGACACGGCGTCGCGACGCGCCCCGGCGCCACGACGATGCCACCCGTCGTGACGTCGCCCGCGACGATGTCGACCTCACCGGGTGCGCGCCGACCGATCGCGTCGTCGTCCGATCCAACGGCCCCGTCGGCCATCGACATGCCGGCCGCGAGCAACCATGCGCCTGCCAGCAGACGGCGCGCCCTCCCCCATCCCGAACGATGCTCCACGTGCGGTGCCCTCTTTTTATTGTGTTGGAATTCGAATGATTTTCTCTGCGATCCTGACAAATCGAGACGCCGGTTCGTGTCGGCACACTAGCAGCCGCCCCGTTGCAGCATCAATCCGGTACCGCCCGCATACGAAAATGCCGCCCGACTCCGCCGAACGGCATTGCATGAAGGCCACGTCCGCGCGTGCGCCGCTCGCTTGTGCGCGCCGCCGGACGAGCGTCGTGTCGTCAGCGCCAGTTGGCCTCGTAGAAGCGCACGTAGCCGCTGCGCAGCGTCACGCATTGCGCCCGCGTTTCCGACAGCAGGCGCCGCGCGGCCGCCTCGATGCGCTCGCGGTGCTGGTCGAATGCACCGACCATGTCCTCGAAGCGCGGCGATGCCGCGCCGAAGTGGTCTTCCAGCGCCTCGGCGGTGATCTGACATTGGACGCGCTCGCCATTGACCAGTGCCGTGAACGCCAGCATCAGGTCACGCCCCGAATACTCCGGCTTCTCGTTCGTGAAATGGATCTGCATGGAGCCGCCTCGACCGGTAGAAAACGAATGACCGCGTCCGTCGTCCGCTACCGGCCGGACGAAATGTACGCGGGCTCGCCGGCGGAGGCCCCGGCCGCGGAGTGTGGCGCGGTCGATGCATGCCGGTTGAATTCCACTTTAGACGGTTTCGCGCGGGACACAAAAATTTCGGTGTGCGTCGTTCCGACGCGCATTTCGTCTGATCTGCGCGGCATCCGGCACCGTTTCGCCAATGGCCGTCAGTGCGGATCGGTCGGCCAGACGTTGAGCGCGATCGCGGCGGTCGTGACGCCCACCGCAATCGCGGCCGCCCCGTATCTCACCGCATCGGTCAGATCGAACAGCAGTCCGTGGATCGCCACGGCAATGCCGCCCAGCATGATGAAGGTGGCGATGGCCGCCAGCACGACTCTCAGTTCCGCCCGAACCATGATGCGTCTCCCGAACGGATGCATGTCGCGTCGCATGCATGTTGCACTGCGGAACACGGCGCGTGCGTGCTCCATTTCCATCATTGCAGGCGGGCGCCTGAAAGCAAGGGGATTTTGTCGGCAGTCGCGCATCGCACGTGGCGCTTGTATGATGATGCGTACCCGGACGGTCGGCTGTCGCGCCGAATGGTGCACCGCGAGCGGAGCCGCACTCCGCCGCCGATTCCGATCCGGTCGCCCCGACGGCCCCGGGAACAGGAGACAAACCATGCCGCAACCCTACGTGCTGCCCGCCACCACGGGTCGCACCGACCTGCTCGCGCAGGCGCATGCGCGTTCGACCGCGGTCGGCCTGCGCGCGCACGAACGCCCCGATTTCTCGCCGCTGTCGCGCATCGCGCTGCGCGAACTGCTCGACACGAACCACACGCTGTTCTCGCACGCCCGCCCGGTGATGGAGGACCTCCACGCGCAGATCGCCGAAACGCAAAGCCTCGTGCTGCTGACGGACGCCGACGGCGTGATCCTGCACAGCATCGGCGACGCGGACTTCATCGAGAAAGCCAACCGCGTCGCGCTGTGCAACGGCGTGTCGTGGGCCGAGGGCGCACGCGGCACCAACGCGATCGGCACCGCGCTCGCGTCGGGTCAGGCCGTGGTCGTGCACGGTGCCGAACATTTCCTGCGCGCGAACCACATCCTCACCTGCGCGTGCGCGCCGATCGTCGATCCGTTCGGCCGCACGCTCGGCACGCTCGACGTGAGCGGCGACCCGCGCGGCGCCAGCCCGCATACGCTCGCGCTCGTGCGGATGTCGGCGCAACTGATCGAGAACCACCTGT
Organism: Burkholderia sp. E168m15; assembly: GCF_016586105.1. Taxonomy (NCBI): domain Bacteria; kingdom Pseudomonadati; phylum Pseudomonadota; class Betaproteobacteria; order Burkholderiales; family Burkholderiaceae; genus Burkholderia; species Burkholderia sp. E168m15. The sequence goes on along the minus strand of NZ_BCPO01000106.1, from coordinate 11,446 downwards.
TCGCGAACCAGTGCGGCGAAGCGCTGCGGTTGCGCTTTCACGCCCACGAGGATTGCGTCGATTCGCTGTTCGCCGGGCTCGTCGCGTTCGGCCCCGACGGCGGCCTGATCGCCGCGAACCGCAGCGCCCAATTCCAGCTCGGCGCATCGTTCGATGCACTGCAGCATCAGGCCAGCGACGCGTTGTTCGGCATGCGCTTCGGCCAGCTCGCGCAGCAGGCCGCGCGCGCGCCGGGCGCCACGTTCCGCCTCACGCTGTCGACCGGCGTGCGCGTGCTCGCGCGCTGCGAATTTCCGGAAGCGCAGAAAACGACCGTCGCCGTCACGCCGCCGGCACCGGCCGCACGCGTGCGTGCGCCGGACCCCGATGCGATCACGTTCGCGACGCTCGACACCGGCGACGCGCGCATGGCCGCCGTGCTCGAACGCGTCGCGAAGATTCGCGGGCGCGACCTGCCGCTGCTGATCCTCGGGCAGACCGGCACCGGCAAGGAATGGCTCGCCCGCGCGCTGCACCAGGCGTCGCCGCGCGCGGACGGCCCGTTCGTCGCGGTCAACTGCGCGGCGCTGCCCGATTCGCTGATCGAGGCCGAGCTGTTCGGCTATGAAGACGGCGCGTTCACGGGCGCACGCAAGCGCGGCAGCCCCGGCAAGATCGCGCAGGCCGACGGCGGCACGCTGTTTCTCGATGAAATCGGCGACATGCCGCTCGCGCAGCAGGTGCGGCTGATGCGCGTGCTGCAGGAGCGCGCGGTAATGCCGCTCGGCGGCGCACGCGCGGTGCCGGTCGACGTGCGGGTGGTCTGTGCGACCCACCGCGACCTGCGCGCGATGATCGCGGAGGGCACGTTCCGCGAGGATCTGTTCTACCGGATCAACGGGCTCGCGGTCACGCTGCCGGCGCTTGCCGCGCGCACCGACCTGCCGGCCCTCGTCGAGCGCATCCTTGCGCGGCTCGCGCGCAGCGAGCCGATGCCGCGCCGTCTGGCGGCCGACGTGCTCGATGCGTTCGCGCGCCACCGCTGGCCCGGCAACCTGCGGCAGATGACCAACGTGCTGCGCACGGCCGGCATGCTCGCCGAAGACGAAGCCGAAATCACGCTCGCGCATTTGCCCGACGATTTCTGGCTCGACTGCGACGATGCGCCGGCTACGCCGACGGGCGACACGCCAGCCGTATCGCCCGCGTCGCCTGGCAGGCGCGAAGGCACGACGCTGCAAAGCCATCAGGCCGCGATGATCGACGCGGTGCTCGCGCGGCACGGCGGCAACGTATCGGCGGCCGCGCGCGAGCTCGGCCTCGCCCGCAATACCGTGTACCGGTATCTGCGGCGGCACTGACCCCCACGGCTGGCGGCCGTGGGCCGCCGGCGGGTTCGGGTATGCTTGGCGCGTTGCCGCCGAACCGCCACCCGCTTCCGTCATGACCGATCCAGATCACCCGCCCCTCGTGCGCATCGAGCCGCTCGGCGCGACCTTCGACGCGCCCGATTCGCTCACCCTGCTCGAAGCCGCCGCGTTCGCGCGCGTGTCGCTGCCGCGCTCGTGCCGCAACGGCACGTGCCGAAGCTGCCTTTGCCGGATCGTCAGCGGCAGCGTACGCTACACGATCGAATGGCCGGGGCTCTCCCGCGAGGAAAAAGCCGACGGCTATACGCTGCCGTGCGTGGCCGTCGCGACGTCGGACCTCGTGCTCGACGTGCCCGACGCGGTCATGCTCGACTAGACGCGGCGCGCGACCGCGCGCGTCGTCCTGCAACGCTCTATCCTGCATGGAGAACGTGATGGTCCAGCCAACCGATCGCATCGAAAAACAGACGCTGCTCGCCGCGTCGCCCGACCGCGTCTGGGCAGCCGTGAGCAATTCCGGCGAATTCGGCCAGTGGTTCGGCGTGTCGTTCGACGGCCCGTTCGAGGCCGGCCAGTCGCTGTTCGGCCGCATCACCCCCACCCGCGTCGACGACGACGTCGCCAAGGCGCAGGAGCCCTATGCGGGCACTGTGTTCGAAATCGTCGTCGACCGCATCGAACCCAAGCAACTGTTCTCGTTTCGCTGGCATCCGTTCGCGATCGATCCGGAATTCGATTATGCGTCCGAGCCGATGACGCTCGTCACCTTCACGCTCGCGCCGCAGGCCGGCGGCACGCTGCTCACGGTCACCGAAACGGGTTTCGACCAGTTGATCGAAGCGCGTCGCGCGACGGCGCGCGACATGAACGACCAGGGCTGGGCCGCGCAGATGACGCTGATCGCGAAGTACCTGGCGCAGCCCGCGTAGCGCGCCGCGATGCCGCACGTCGGTGCCGGCCGGCGAACCGGCGTGCGTGGCATAATCGGCCGCATCGTCGTCCACCCGCCGCCGCGCATCGCATGCTGAGTCGTCGCCTCCGGAAGATCGGCAGTCTGATCGGGATGCTCGCCATCCTGATGACGGCGCTCGCGCCGACGATCTCGCAGGCGCTGACCACGCAAGGGCGCGTCGACGCGCTGCTGGCCGGCTACTGTTCGTCCGCGCCGGCCGCCGGCACGCCGTCCGCCGATACGGCGACGAAAAGCCTGCAGGCCCATCTCCACGCATGCGGCTACTGCAGCCTGCTTGCCCATACCCCCGCGCTACCCGCCCCCGAACTGACGTTTGCGGCCCGCGTGCACGCGATCGAACATCGCGCGGCCACCCGCTTCGAAAGCCTGCGCCGCGCGCAGCCGCTCACGGCCGCGCAACCGCGCGCCCCGCCGTTCACGTCCTGATCCGTCGTCATTACGCGTGATGCCGTCGTGCATCACGTCGCCCGCGCACGCCGCCCGCGTGCGCGACGTGTCACGTTTCGAAGGACGATCATGTCTCACCCTGCCGCGCACGGCGTCGTGCCGCGCGCGTGGTTGGCCGTCTCCGGTTCGGATCGCCGCGCTCCGGCATTCGCCCGCATGCGAATGCCCGTCCTCGCACGTCCGCGCCGAGCGCCGCCGACATCGATGCCGTTCACGCGGCCGTCCGTCGAATCCGTCTTTTCCATCCGATTCGTCATTCGCTCATCCAGTCATGAAAACCACCACTTTCGTTCGCGGCGCACTCGCCGCACTCGGCTTCGTCGTTATCCACGCCGCTCATGCACATGCCCTTCCGAAAACGCAGGACCCGGCCCCCGACGCCACACTGTCGAGCGCGCCGCCCGCGGTCACGATCGAGTTCGGCGAAGCGCTCGAGCCCGCGTTCAGCTCGATCGCCGTGACCGACAGCCATGGGCAGTCGGTCGTCGACGGGAAGTCGGCCGTCGACGCCGGCAACCGGAAGCGGATGCACGTCGCACTGGCGAGCCTGAAGCCCGGCACCTACACGGTCGCATGGATCGCGGTGGCCAGCGACGGCCATCGCACGCACGGCCGCTACGCATTCACGCTGAAGTAACGCATGTCACGCACGCGATGCGCATCGGTGCTTCGTGCCGAGCACATTCGCATCGATGCCCGCGGCATCGCACCCAATCAGGAGAACACATGATGAAACGCTCGATTCCGACCGGCCTGCTCGTGGCGCTGGCGCTGCACGCCACCGCCACCTTCGCCGCGTCGACCATCCAGGCCGATGCGTGCTGGATTCGCACCATGCCGGCGACGGTGCCGTCCTCCGGCTACTTCACGCTGAAGAACCACGGCGACGCGCCCGCGACGCTGACCGGTATCGACACGCCCGCCTACGGGATGGCGATGGTGCATGAAACGCAGACGAGCGGCAGCACCGCGAAGATGGTGCACGTCGACTCGGTCGTCGTGCCGGCGCACGGCTCGGTGACGTTCAAGCCGAAGAGCTATCACGTGATGCTCGAGGAACCGCGCCAGTCCGTCACGCCCGGCGCGAAGGTGCCGTTCCGGCTGCACTTCGCGGACGGCTCGACCGTGTCCGTGACCTGCGACGCGAAGGCGCCGACCTACGCCGGCCAGTAACGCCGCCTGCCTCACGAAAGGAGACGCACATGAAAAACCGCCTGCCGCTGGCCGACCTGATCGTTCGCTACCGGACGCCGCTGAATGTCGCGGTGCTGATCGTCTGCGGGTTATGGGCCGCCTGGATCGCGTGGATGACGCGGCCTGCCGCCATCGATACGCCGCCGTCGATTCCCGCGTACTGCATGCGCGACGCACGCTGACGCGACGGCACGGTTCCGGCGGCGGCCCGCGCCCTTATTGGCGTGGCATCATCGCTTCATCCCGACCGCTGGAACCGCCTTCCGGAGCGCCGCATGTCCATTCAGACCTGGATGCTGTTTGCCGCAGCCTATCTCGCCACGACGCTGTCGCCGGGGCCCAACGTGCTGCTCGTGATCCGCAACACGGTGCGCTACGGCGCGCACGGCACCGCCGCGACGATCGCCGGCAACCTCGTCGCGCAGGGCGTGGTCGTGCTGCTGGTCGCGCTCGGCGTGGGCGCGGTGCTGGCCGCGATGCCGCCGCTGTTCGTCGCGATGAAGGTGATCGGCGCCGCGTATCTGATCTTTCTGGGTGTGCGGCAGTTACGCGGCGAGCGCAAGACCGCCGCATCGAGCGGCGCCGCGGAGATCGCCGTGCCCGATCGACGGAAGCTGTTTCGTGAAGCGCTGTTCGTGTCGGGCAGCAATCCGAAGACGATGATCTTCCTGTCCGCTTTCATGCCGCAGTTCATCGTGCACGACCGCCCGCTGGCGCTGCAGTTCGTCGTGATGTACGCGACGATCGCCTGCACGGTCGTGGTCGTTCACAGCGTCTATTCGGCCGGCGTGCGCCGCCTGCATCGCGGCTTCGGCATGAGCCGCGCGGTGCGCGCGCTCAAGCGTGCGAGCGGACTGCTGTTCGTCGGGCTCGGCATCAAGCTGCTGACCGCGCGGCAGGCATGAGCCGGCCCCATCCGGTCAGCGCATGCGAGCGGCCAGCGCGGCCGTGATCTCGTCGAACGACGGCCGCGCATCGACGTCCTCGTTCACGCAGGCCGCCGCCAACGCATCGAGCGCGCCGACGTGCGGTTCGCAGCGCTCGAGCAATTCGCCGAGCAGATAGCCGAACGCGCGCGCTTCGAGCCGTTCGAACCTTGCGCCGCGCGTGCGCTCGGTCGGGTCGTACAGCGACGCCGCGCCGAAATCCCCGAGCAGCGCGCCGCCTGCGCCGTCGTGCAGGATGTTGTGCGCATACAGGTCGCCATGCATGATGCCGCGCGCGTGCAGATGGCCGGCGACCGACGCGATGCCGTGCGCGATCCGCAGCGCTTGTGCCGGCTCGAATCTCGCATCGGCGGCATAGACGTCGCGCGTGCAGGACGCGAAGCTCGGCGGCCCGGCGAGGTTCGTCAGCGCGGGATCGACCAGTTCCATCACCAGGCCGTGCGTGCCATCCGGATGCCCGCGCAGCTTGCCGATCACCGGGATCAGGTTCGGATGACCGCCGGCATGCAGGCACGCGGCCATTTCGCAATCGGGCAGGCCGTCGCTCGTCACCGCGCCCTTGAACAGCTTGACCGCGACCGTGCGCGGCGGATGACCGTCCGCACGCCACTGCGCACGGTAAATGACACCCGACGCGCCCTCGCCCAGTTTCTGTTCGCATGACAGCGCGGCCCAGTCGATTTCCGCGACGTCCGGCCCGGCGGACGCCGCGGCCTCCGGCACCGCGCCGAACGGATTGCCGGCCACGGCGAGCCACGCAAGACGCGGCAGGCGCGACAGCCAGTCGGGCAACGCGTCCAGCCGGTTCGCCGACAGGCGCACCAGCTCCAGCGCACGGCAGGCGGCCATTTCCGCGGGCAGCGCCCGCAGCTGGTTGCCGGCCAGCATGAGCTTCTGCAACCGCGCACAGTCGCCGATGTCGGCCGGCAGTTCCTCGATTGCGTTGTCGGTCAGGATCAGCCAGCGCAGCGCACGCGGCAGCGCGCCGCGCGGCACGGTGTGAATCGAGTTCGCCTTGAAGCCGATCATGTCGAGTTGATCGCACGCGCCGAGCACGTTGGGAAAAGCGGTGAAGCGGTTGCCCGACGCGAACAGGATGCGCAGGCGATGCAGCCGCGGCAGGTCGTCGGGTAGCGCGGACAACGCATTGCCGGTGAGGTCGAGCACTTCGAGCGTGTCGGCCAGATCGAAGATCTCGCGCGGAAATTCGGTTAATCCGCACGCGAGCTTGAGTTGCCGCGCGCCCGACAGTTGTCCGGCCTGCAGTTGTTCGAGGGTGTGGGTCACGGGGAGAAAACGGGTGGCGGTTGCGGGGACCCGTCGGGTCGATCGGACGAATTCTACCGGGATCGATCGCGTGCCCCTACATGACCTTGTCATACCCCCTTCACAAATGCGGAATGTGACGTTAGAATTGCGCCCCTTGCAGTGCCGACGTGGTGAAATTGGTAGACACGCTATCTTGAGGGGGTAGTGGCGAAAGCTGTGCGAGTTCGAGTCTCGCCGTCGGCACCAGATGCGTTTTCCTCGCATTCCAGCATTTCCGAAACCCGCGACAGCAGATGGCGTCGCGGGTTTTTTGTTTTCAGCTACGCCAACAACAGAAAATTCCGCACCACCGCGGACGGCTCGTCGCAGCGCGACGCGATGGCCAGCCTCGCGCGAAACCGGTTACCCGCGAACGGCCGGTATACGACGCCGGGCACCTGCACCTGCGTAATCGCCTTCGGCACGACCGATACGCCGAGCCCGGCCGCCACCAGCGTCACCGCGGACGCCATCTGCGGCGCCGGTTGTGCCATGCGCGGCTCGAACCCGGCGGCCTGGCACGCAGCGACGATGTCGTCGAACAGCGCGCCGCCGGCCGCGCGCGGCACCTGCACGAACGACTCGTCGGCCAACTCCGCCAACTCGATGCGCCGGCGCTGCGCCAGCCGGTGCGCGACGGGCAGCGCGACGAACATCGGCTCCTCGTCCCAGTCGGCTACCCGCAGCGTCGCGGCGACGCGGCGCTCGGGCCGCACGATCGCGACGTCGAGGCGCCCGGCCTCCAGCGCTTCCAGCAGCACGCCCGACGTCGCTTCCTGCAACGTCAGCTCGGCATCCGGGAACGCCTCCCGAAAGCGGCGAATCAGATCCGACACTTTCGGATTGAACGCGGCCGTGCCGGTGAAGCCGACCCGCAAATGACCGGTTTCCCCGCGCGCGGCGCGCCTGGCCGCCCGTGCCGCGCGCTCGGCGTCGTCGAGCACGCGTCGCGCCTCTTCCGCGAACACCTCACCCGCCAGCGTGAGCTCGGCGCCGCGCGCGGTCCGCTTGAACAGCTCCACGCCGAGCTCGTTCTCGAGCGCCTTGATCTGCTGGCTCAACGGCGGCTGGCCGATACCGAGCATTTCGGCGGCCTTCGTGAAATTCGATGCGGCCGCGACGGCCAGAAAGTAGCGGAGATGCCGGAGTTCCATGCGTGACGTGACCTCGCGGTGAGTCGGATCGGCCTGTCGGCCAGTGTTAAAACATATGGCTGCGGTTCATTTCATATATTGGACATATACATGGCCGTGCGCAAGAATTCGCGTATTCCGTCGCACATCGAGTGCCTTCATGTCCTCCGCTTCGATTTCCCGTTCCATGCCCGGCACGCAGAACGCCGCACCCGATGCGCTGCCGGCCGGCGTGTCCCCGCGCTCGGCCGCGTACAAGCGCATCGCGTTCGCGCTGTTCCTCGCCGGCTTTTCCACTTTCTCGCTGCTGTACTGCGTGCAGCCGCTGCTGCCCGCGTTCGCCCATGAGTTCAACGTCGGCGCGGCATCGAGTTCGCTGTCGCTGTCGTTGTCGACCGGGATGCTCGCGGTGTCGATCCTGTGCGCCGGCGCGCTGTCCGAACGGGTCGGGCGGCGCGGGCTGATGTTCGCGTCGATGACGCTGGCCGCGCTGTTCAACCTGCTCGCCGCGTGGTCGCCGAACTGGCACCTGCTGCTGGTCTGGCGCGCGCTCGAAGGCTTCGCGCTGGGCGGCGTGCCGGCGGTGGCGATGGCCTATCTCGCGGAAGAAATCGCCGCCGACGGGCTCGGCTTCTCGATGGGGCTCTATGTCGGCGGGACCGCGTTCGGCGGCATGATCGGACGGATCGGGATGAGCGCGCTCGAGGAGCACTTCTCGTGGCGCACGGCGATGCTGTCGATCGGCGTCGTCGACCTGCTCGCGGCGATCGCGTTCGTGATGCTGCTGCCGGCCTCGCGACGCTTCGTGAAGCGCACCGACCTGACGCTGCGTCACCACCTGCGGCTGTGGCACGCGCAACTGCGTCATGCGCGCCTGCCGTTCGTGTTCGCGATCGGCTTCCTGGTGATGGGTGCGTTCGTGACGATCTACAACTACGCCGGGTTCCGGCTCATGGCGGCGCCGTTCAACCTGAGCCCGACCGCGTGCGGGCTGATTTTCGGCGCATACCTGTTCGGGATGGTGTCGTCATCGAGCGCCGGCGCGCTCGCCGATCGCCTCGGGCGGGCGCCGGTGCTGGTCAGCGGCATCGTCGTGTTCGCGGCGGGCCTCGCGCTGACGCTGTCGCACTCGCTCGTCGCGATCGTCGTCGGCATCGTGCTCGTGACGATCGGCTTCTTCGTCGCCCACTCGGTCGCGAGCGGCTGGGTCGGCGCGCTCGCGGGCGCCGCGAAGGGGCATGCGGCTTCGCTGTATCTGCTGGCCTACTACGTCGGGTCGAGCGTGCTCGGCTCGGTCGGCGGCGCGTTCTGGCAACGCGGCGCGTGGACGAGCGTCGCCGCGTACGTCGCGGTGCTGCTCGTCATCGCATTGCTGGCCGCGCGGCGCTTGAGTCGTGCTTGAGTCGCCCTTGAGCCATGCGTGACGCGGCTCGGCGCGGTGCGGCCCGCGCCGTGCACCTGCGCCGGCCGCTCAGCCGTCACGACACCAGCGCATCGTCCCCTTTCATCGCATACGCCGCCTCGCGCCGCCGCAGCTTCATCGCGATCAGCGCCGCCAGCACCGCGAGCGCGACGCCGGTGAGAAACCCGCCCGTATAACCGACCTTCGCGGTCAGCGACAGGATCGTCGACGACGCGATCAGCTCGCCGAGATCGCGCGTGCTCTGCACGGCGGTCACGTCGGTGCCGGCCTGATCGCTGCCGCCCGCGAAACGCATGCCGGCCGTCATGATCGACACGGACGTGATGCCGGTCGCGAGCGAGCCGAGCACCGTGCACAGCCACGCCCACGACGGCGACACCGGCAGCCACCCGCTCGCCTGCGCGAACCACAGCAGCGCCGCCGCGCCCGCGCAGCTCACGCCGGCCGTGAACGCCCGCCACAGGCCGAGCGCCCGCACGAGCCACGCGCCGCCGCCGCATCCGAGCACGACCGTCACGACGCCGCCCGCCATTCCGAGCTTCCCGATCGCGTCGAGCGACCAGCCCGCGTCGTTGAGGAACAGCTTCGACAGGCCGAAGCCCGATACGGCGGTCATCGCCGACAGCAGCGCGAGCGACAGCAGCGACCACGAACGCGGCCGCTTCGCGAAGCGCACGAGGCTCGCATCGTGATCAGGCCGGATGCGCGCGCGATCCGCGTCGCGCGGCAACACCCACAGCACGCAGACGAGGCTCGCGAGCGGGACGGCGGCCAGCGCGAGAAAGGCGGTTGGCTGGCCGAACAGGCCGATCAGCGTCAACGTGCCGGCGCCGCCGCCGAAGAAGCCGATCATCACGCCCGCGATCTGGATCGCGTTGATCCTCGCGAGCGTGTCGCCGCTGAAATGCTCGGCGGCCATCCCGTCGTTCGCGATGTCCTGCGTCGCGCTCGCGAGCGACGCGACGGCCAGCAGCCCGACCGCCCAGCCCGCCGTCGCGACCGTCATCCCGATCTGCGCGAGGCTGGCCAGGCACAGCACGACGATCGTCTGCATCGGCAGCATCCAGCTGCGCCGCCGGCCGATGCGGGGCGACCAGCGGTTGTCGACGACAGGCGCCCACAGGAATTTCACGACCCACGGCAGCCCGACGAGCGGCAGGAACGCGAGCGCATGAAGTGGTGCGCCGTCGTGGCGCAGCAGCGTCGGCATCGCGTCCATCGCGATGCCGATCGGGATGCCCTGTGACAGGTAAAGCAGCGTGATCGTGATGACCAGGCGGCGATGTTCGAGCAGGTCGCGCATCGAATTCTCCAGTTGCATGAGGTTAAAAAGGTTCGGCGCCGGCCGGCACGCGCGCGGGCTGCATCGCGTCGCGCCGCGGACGGCGCGCCGCACGCAGCAGCAATGCGCCGAAGGCGACGAGCGCCGCGTCGATCGGCCAGTACACGGGTCGGCCCGCGTCCAGCAGCGCGAGCGCGCAATGGGTCGCGCCGGCCAGCCCGTACGCGACGCCGGCCGCACGCATCAGCACGCGCAGCCATGCCGCGCGATCGGCGACGCAGGCCGCGAGCGCGATCGCGCCGCCCCACACGGCCCAGAACAGCATCGCGAGCGCATGGTCGACGTGCATGCCGTCGGGCAGCGCACGGCCGGCGAACAGCAGCGCACCGCCCGCGAGCACGAGCCCGCCGCACACGCCGACCGCGGTGGCGGCCAGCACGTCCGCCGAGCGATCGCGCTGCGCGCGCCGCCGCTCGATCCACAGATGCAGCCCCGTCGCGCACAACGCACACGCGGCGAGCCCCATCAGGAAATGCAGCACGCGCAGCCCATCACCGGCCGCACCCACCCAGCCGTATTGCGCGAAATGCAGCGGCTGCACCGCGATGAACGCGCGCAGCCAGAAACCGCGGCCGCGCGACGTCGCATCGGCGAGCCATTGCCCGTCCGTCGCGCGGTACAGGTGGCGTTCGAACACGGCCGTGCTCGGCAGGCCCGCGGTCGTACCGGCAATCTCGACGCGTGCGTTCACGTCGCCCCAGCGATGCAGCACGACGGCTTCGGGGCGGAAATCCGGCCTGCGCACCGCGTCGCGCCGCAGCAGCGCATCGAGATCGGGCGCATGCCGCCATGGGCCGCCGGCCTCGACGGGCGACGGTCCGCCCAGCAGCTCGGCGAACGCACGCTGCGGCTGCCCCGGATACGCGACGCCCGCGAGCGACACCGTGCCGAGCGCGCCGAGCCCCGACAGCACGCCGGTGAACGCGAACAGCACGAGCCACGGCGTGCCCCACAGGCCGATCCACGCGTGCAGGTCGAACAGCGCGACGCGCAAGCCGTGGCCGCGCCGGATGCGCGCCGCGTCGGGCCAGCGCTTGCGATGCACGACCACGCCCGCGACGATGAGCACGAGCAGTACGACGCCCCACAGGCTCACGAAGATGCGCCCGGGGAAGCCGGCGAACAGCGTCTTGTGCAGCGTGACGATCAACGTCGCCCGCGCGGCGTCGGGCAGCGGCGCGCCGGTCGCCGAATCGAGCGCGAGCGTGCACGTCTGGCGCGCGTCGCAGAAACGGATGGCCGGATCGTCCGGCCGCGGCAGCACGATGCGCGCGTCGCGCAACGCGACCCCGAGCGACGCCGCGCGCGCGACGAGCGCGTCGAGCGGCAA
>NZ_BCPO01000105.1:0-6006 GCF_016586105.1 Burkholderia sp. E168m15 | reverse complement strand
GCCACCAGCCCTGCATCGAATCGAACGCGAGACTCCAGGTGCCGCTGAACAGCACGACGAACAGCACCACGCCGAACAGCGCGCCGGCGCCGCGATGCAGCGCGCGCCAGCGCGAACGCGACGAAGCATCCATGTCAGCGCCCTCCCCAGAACATCGCGCACGGCACGAGCACCGCGAGCCACGCACCCGCACGCCACACGGCCTGTCGCCAGCCGGGGGCGACGAGCACCCACAGCAGCGCGGCGACGCTCGCGACGAGCGTCAGCAACACGGCCGCATAGAGCCGGTTCAGGCCGTCGTCGGGGTAATGACGGGCCAGCGTGAGCGCGAGCGCGACCGCCCCCGGCAGCACGCCGCCGATCGCGATCGCCGCCCGCGCGCCCCAGCCGGCCGCCATCAGAATTGCCCGCGCACGGTCAGCATCACGTTGCGCGGTTCTCCGTAACGGTTGTTCCAGCCCGGCTGGCTCAGGCTCAGGTAGTAGGTGCGGTCGAACAGGTTGTTGACGTTGAGCGCGGCGCTCCAGTGCTTGTCGTAGCGGTAGCCGAGCCGCACGCTCGCGAGCGCGTAGCCGCCCTGGCTCATCGTGACGCCGTTCGCCTGCGCCGAGTAGCTGCTCTGCACCTGCACGCCGCCGCCGATGCTCCAGCGCCGCTCCTGCCACGGCAGGTCGTAGTTGGTCCACAGCCGGAACAGGTGGCGCGGATTCAGCAGCGGCGCGAACGAACCCGCGTTCGCGAGGTTGTCCGCATAACGCATCGTGTCGTACGTGTAGCTCGCCCACACGCTCCACCACGGCGTGATGCGCCCGTTCGCCTCGAACTCGAAGCCCTGGCTGCGCACGCTGCCGCCGTTCACGTAGTAGCAGCTCGGCCCCGCGCACGGATGCGCGAGGTCGACCTGCGGGTTGTTGTCGAGATCGATGCGGAACGCCGCGAGCGACACGTCGAGCTTGCCGCCCGCCAGTTCGCCCTTCACGCCCGTTTCGTAGGTGCGCCCCTTCACCGGCGTCAGGATGCCGCCGCCCCACATCGACTTGGTCTGCGGCTGGAACACCTCCGCATAGCTCGCGTACCACGACCAGTCGCGCGCGAAATCCCAGATCAGCCCGCCGTACGGCGTGAACTGGTGGCCGGTGTTGTAGTGCGCGCCGAGGCTGTCCTGGTTCCACCAGCTCATCCGGCCGCCGAGCACGAGCGTCAGCGGCTCCGCGAGCTTGATGCGGCCCAGCCCGTAGACGCCCTTCTGCGAAACGTCGTTCTGCTGCGACTGCTGGTACGGCCCGATGCCGGGCTCGGGCACGCTGCTCGGGTTCCAGCGGTACACGTTCACCGGCGTGCCGGCCACGTCGCCGAGCAGCGGCGCGGTCATCTGCCCGCTGCTGCTGTTCGCGTAGGTGACGCCGAACAGCAGGTCGTGCGTGAGCCCGAACGCATGCACGGGGCCCTGCACGTTCGCATCGATGCTGCGGCTGTAGCTGCTGAACTGGTACGCGGCGCCGGTCAGCCGGCCGCCGGCGCCCGTCGCCGGATCGATCGCGCCAAACGAACCCGCGTACTTCAGGTCCGAGCGCACGCTCTGGTATTCGCCGCTGACCTTCGCCTTCCAGCCGGCGCCGAGCTTCTGCTCGATCGACGCGAACGCGCGCGTCGTGTCCCAGTTGAAACGGCCCCACGCGGTGTCGAGGAACGTCGAGCGCGACAGGCCGAGGCTGGACCCGTCGCGCGCCATCGGCACGCCGGACATGTCGGGCACCGATGTCGTGGTCTGGTACTGCGCGCCGAACGTGAGCAGCGTGTCGCGCGTCACGTCGACTTCCGTGACGCTGTAGATCGAACGCGTGTCCTGCTTCGCGTGGTCGTAGAAGAAGTGGCGATCCTCGTACGCGGCGACGAGCCGGCTGCGCACGGTGCCGGCCGCATTGAGCGGGCCGCCGATGTCGGCTTCCGCGCGATAGCGGTCCCAGCTGCCGACGCTGGCGGTCGCATGCGCGGAGAACTGGTATTGCGGGCGCTTGCGCACGAGGTTGACGGTCGCGGCCGGATTGCCCGAGCCGTGCAGCAGCCCGTTCGCGCCGCGCAGGATTTCGACGCGTTCGTACACCGAGATGTCCTGCGGCGCGCTCGCCATGTCGCCGATCACGACCGGCACGCCGTCGAATTCGAACGAATCGACCTTGAAGCCGCGCACGAAGTACGCAGTGGTGAGCAGCACGTACGGCTGGACGGTCACGCCGGCCGACTGCTGCATCACCTCGTCGAGCGAGAACAGGTTCTGCTGGTCGATCCGCTCGCGCGTCGTCACGCTGACCGACTGCGGAATCTCGCGCAACGCGAGCGGCATCTTGCCGACCGTCGCCACGGACGGATCGTCGGCGACGCCGCGCGACGCATTCACCGCAATCGCCTTCAACTCGCTCCCGGCAGGCTGCGCGGCGGCCGCTTTGTCCCGGCGGACTTCCGCGCCGGCCGCCGGCGCCGCATCGGCGAACGCCGCCGCCGGATGCGCGGCGATCAGCAGGCCGAGGTACAGCGACGGACGCCAGCGCCCGAAACGGGCGACGCGTGCGCCCTGCATCATCGATCTCTCAGGTTCCCGTACCTCGTACCGCATTCACGCCCCCGTATTTGATAATCATTCTCATTATCAATTAGAACCGGCAGGCGATTTTTCGATCGTGGAGCTTTTCCTATCGATTCCGGGCACGGCGGCCCGCATTGTTCACGTCACTGCTCGGATTCGGCCGGGCGGGTTTCGGCGTCCGCGCCGGCGGGCGGCGCTCCGTCGGGCGGCCGTCCAGCGCGGGAGAACGTCGCGTACCACGCATCGGTCTCGATCAGTTGCGCATGCGTGCCGGTCGCCCGCACGCGGCCCGCATCGAGCACGACGATCGTGTCGGCGGCCGCCGCGAGCGCCGGCTGATGCGTGACGACGATGCGCGTGCGTTGCCCGCGCAGCGCGACGAGACTGTCGCGCACGCGTCGCGCGCTCAGTTCATCGAGGCTCGCGGTCGGCTCGTCGAACATCAGCACCGGCGCGCGCGCCAGCAGCGCACGCGCCAGGCATGCGCGCTGGCGCTGCCCGCCCGACAGCAACTGGCCGCCCGGCCCCACGTCGGTGTCGAGGCCGTCCGGCAGGCGTTCGGCGTCGCGCAGCAGGCCGACCGCATCCAGCGCGGCGCGCAGCTCGGCATCGGTCGCGTCGGGCCGCCCCATCCGCACGTTCCACGCGAGGCTGCCGCGAAACAGCCCGTTGTCCTGGAACACGAGGTTGCGCGTCGCGGCGAGCGTCGCCTCGCTCAGGTGCCGCACGTCGGCGCGGCCGAGCAGCACGCGCCCGGCGCACGGATCGTCGAGCCGCGCGAGCAGGCCGAGCAGCGTGCTCTTGCCCGCGCCCGTCGGGCCGACGATCGCGACGAAGCCGCCCGCCGGACAATGCAGGTCGATCCCGTCGAGCAGCGTCGCGCCGCCGGCCGACCGATAGCCGACGCGCAGCGCGTCGACGCTCGCGTCGTGTACCGGCGTGCCGCGCTCGGGGCTGTCGAAAAGTGGCGCATGCAGCACCGCGAGCACCGTATCGAGCGCGCGCCAGCCGCCGCGCAGCGCCTGGTCGAGCTGCGTGAGCTGCGCGAGCGGCTCGATGAAGCGCACGAGCAGCACCAGCACCGCGACGGCCGTCGCCGCGTCGAGCCGGCCGGCCGCGACGGCCCACGCGCCGCCGATCAGCATCGCGACGAACACGCCCTGCACCGCTCCCGCGAAGCCGAGCTCGATCGGCAGCGAGCGCCGCATCAGCGCCCGCGTGCGGCGATGCTGTTCGTCGAACGCGCGCTGCAGCGCCGCGCGTGCGTCGCCGTCCCGGCCCGCGAAGCGCAGCAGCCCCTGATGCGCGGCGAAGGTCTGAAGCTGCACGGCCATGTCGCGATCGCCGGCGGCGCGCGCCTGTTCGAACGCGAGCGTGCGGGCGCCGCCGCGTTCCAGCAGCGCGAACAGCAGCACGGCCGCCGCCGCGAGGCACAGCGCGATGCGCCAGTCGATCCACGCGAGCCCCGCGACCACCGCGAGCGGCGTGACGACCGCGCCGATCAACGGCCCGAGCAGGTGCGCGGGAATTCCCATCGCCTGCATCACCGGCCCGCGCAGCAACCCGGCCCGATGACTGTCGCGCACGGCCTGCCACGACGCGATGCGCGGCAGGTGGTGCACGAGGCGTTCGACGAGGCCGACGGCCAGCGCGCCGCCCGCGCGATAGCCTCGACGTTGCGCGACGTACAGCACGAGCGCATGGCACAGCGTCAGCACACCGAGCACGGCCGTCCAGCGCAGCGCGGCCGCCTGCGCACCGGCGAACCAGGCGCGGATCAGCGGCACGAGCAGCAGCCCGCACGCGCCGTCGAGCAACGCGGCGGCCACCGCCCAGCCCAGCCCGCGCAACAGCGCGCGGCGCGTGTCGCTCGGCAGGCACTGCAAACGTTTGAGCGATGTCGTCATCATGCGGCCTCCCCGCCTGCGGCGCTGCGTTCGCGCCAGAGCCGCGCATACAGCCCGTGCGCGGCCAGCAGCGCCGCGTGCGTACCGCGTTCGACGATGCGGCCGCGCTCCATCACGAGGATCTGGTCCGCGTGCCGGATCGCATCGAGATCGTGGCTGACGATCACACGGGTACGCATGTCGGCGCGCAGCGCGTTGCGCAACGCGCGTCCGGTTTGCGGATCGAGCGCCGACGCCGGTTCGTCGAGCAACAGCAACGGCGCGCGCGACAGCAGCGCACGCGCGATCGACAATCGCTGCAGTTCGCCGCCGGACAGCCGCACGTCGCGCCCGCACACGCAGTCGTAGCCGCCCGGCAATGCGTCGATGCGCTCGTCGAGACAGGCCGCGCGCGCGGCGGCGCGAATCGCGTCGCGATCGGCATCGGGCCGGTACAGCGCGATGTTCGCGGCAATCGACACATCGTCGAGCGCGGTGGCCTGCTGGAACACCATCGCGACCTGTTCGCGGCGCGTGTCCGACGCGAGCAGCCGCAGATCGGCGCCGCCGAGCCGCACCGTGCCGCGATCCGGGTCCATGAAGCGCGCGAGCAGCATCAGCAGCGTGCTCTTGCCCGCGCCCGACGGCCCGACGATCGCGGTGGTCGTGCCGGCCGCGATCGTCGCGTCGAGGTCGCGCAGGATCGGCTCGCCGTCGATGTCGACCTGCACGCCGCGCAGTTCGATCGATGCATCGCGCGGCGCCTGTGCCGCGCCGTCGGCGGGTTCCTGCAAGCCCGGCTGCACGAGCAACGCATCGAGCCGCGCGGCGGCCGCGTGCGCGTCGCGCAACGCATCGGCGCCATGACCGAGCGCACGCACCGGCGCCGCGATCGCCCAGATCAGCAACGCGAACGCGCACAGCGTGCCGACCGGCAACTGCCCGGCCGTCAGCCACGTCGCGCCGCACACGACCCACGCGAGCAGGAACGGCGTGCCGAGCAGCACCTGCGTGCACGCGCCGAGACCGCCGATGCGGCCGACCCACGCCGCGAACGCGTGCGAGAAATGTCCGGCCGACGCCAGCGCGGCCGCCTCGATGCCGGCGCCCGGATACTGCCGCACCAGCGCCGGGTTCTGCGCGAGCTGCGCATAGTCGCCCATCAGCCGTTCGAGCGCCGCGTTGCGTGCGGCGAAGGCCGGCGCGAAGCGTGCCGAGCGCATCCAGCGGAACAGCGCCGCACCGGCGACGAGCGGCACGAGCGCGAACGCGAGCAGCACGGGATTCAGATAAAGCAGGCACGCGAGCGCCGCGCACGGCACGACGACGAGCTGCGTGAGATCGGCCGGCGCATGCGCGACGAGCTGATGCAGCGCGCGCACGTCCTGATCGACGTGGCGCGCGACACGGTCGCTGCCCGCACGCGCGAACCAGCCGAGCGGCAAACGCTGCAGATGATCGGCAAGGCGCTTGCGCAGACGGTCGCCGAGATCGGCGTCGACGCGGTGCGTCAGGTGCAGTGCGACCGTCTGGCCG
>NZ_BCPO01000104.1:0-2072 GCF_016586105.1 Burkholderia sp. E168m15 | reverse complement strand
CCCCTTCATGCGGCACGCTCCAGCAGCATGCCGAGCGTTGCCGCGCGCGCATCGCCCGGCGGCTGCGCCGGAAAACCGAGTTGCGCGGTCAACTGCTGCCAGACGCGCGCCACGTCGATGCTGCGCTGGTTGCATGCGTGCAGCCCTTCGCCGGACACGAGCCGGTCGACCGCGCGCACGGCCGCCTGCGGCCAGCAGCGCGCGTGAATCTCGCCCCAGGTTTCCTGTGCGTCGTCGCAGATCTGGATGCTCGGCAGGTCGTCGCCGGCCGCCTCGCCGAAGATCGGGAACAGGCCGTCCTCGTCCAGCGCCGGCTCGCGCAGCGCGGGCGCCCACCACAGCGGGCCGTGCGGCGACGCGAGCGTCCACGTGCCGGCGTCGGTCGTCAGCGTGATGCCGAACAGCACGCTCATCCGGCCGTCGTCGGCCGCCGCCATCTCGTTGTGCACGCGCAGCGACACCGGCGTTTCGGCGAGCACCATCGCGCATTCGCGCATCGACGACAGCGCCGGCCCGATCGGTTCGACCGACCACGGCCCGACACCCTGCAACGCCGCCGCGAGCACGTCGAGCGCTGCGTAGCTCGCCTGCACCGAGCACACCACGTCCGCATGCACCGGCGCGCTCGTCTCGCGCAGCCGCCGTGCGACCGCGATGAAGCGCGCGACGACCGGCAGGTTCGGATAGAAGCTGTTGAGCAGGCAGCGGCGGCCGTGGCGCGACGCGGTGCGCAGCACGCTGGCCCATTCGTCGGGCAGCAGCGGATGCTCGATCACGACGTCGATGCCGCGTTCGAGCAGCCGGCACGCGAGCGCGGCGCCTTGCGCGCCGCGCGCCGCGCCGCCGACGGCGACGCACGCGATGCGCACGTCGTCCGGCAACGCGTCGACGCGGTCGAACACCGGCGCACCGACGCGTGCGGCCAATGCGGCCGTGCGCGCACTGCCTTGCCCGAGGATGCCGGCGACGTGATACGAACCGGACGCCGCGAGGCCCGCCGCATAGAACTGACCGAAACGGGAGCCGGCCACGACGACCGGCAGCGGATGGACCTTCATCGTGCCTCCTTCAGGCGGGTGTCGACGAACGCGGCGTTCAGGCAGTCGAAATGACCGCCGGGGATATCGACGGCCGTGATGCCGCCGAGCGCCTGCGCCGTCCAGTAATCGGTGAGCGCCGCGCGCTGCTGCGGAATCAGCGGATTGCAGCGCTCCGGCACGAACAGCCGCAGCGCGCCCGCATACGGCGCATCGCCGGCCCAGTGGGACGCCTGCACCGAATGCATGAAGAGCCGGTAGAGCCGCTCGCGCTCGTCGAGCAGCGGATGCGCGAGCGCGTCCTGCAGCGACAGGCCGGCAGCCGCGCGGAGCACGCGGCGACGCAGCCCGTCGAGCGGCTCGCAGCGATCGCCGAAGATCTCGAGCTGCGCCTGCAGGCTGCCGGGCGCGAGCCGCGTAGGGTCGGCCTTCAATGCGTCGGCGAGCGCATCGGCCAGCACGTACGTTTCCGGAAAGCCGAGCGCATCGAGCGGCAGCCCGAGCGTCGCCGCGAAGTTGAACAGCACGAGCCGTTCGTCCTCGATCAGATACGGAATCCGGTAGCTCGACACGATGTCGAGCGTGCGCACCGCGACGCCGAGCTGCACCAGCGACTTCGCCATTTCGAGCGCGATCAGCCCGCCCGAGCAGTAGCCCAGCACGTCGACCTCGCGCACGCCGTTGCGCCACAGCGCATCCGCGTAACGCCGGCCCAGCGTCGCGTTCAGGTGGCGCACCGGCAGGTCGAGATAGTCCTGCGCGTCGCGCACCGCGAAGCCGAGCACCGGGCCGAGCCGCGCCAGCGCGGGCAGCACCGGACGGTACGCATGCACGGTGCCGAGCCCTTCGTGCACGATCACGCGCGGCACGCCGTCGCCCGGCGCGAGCGGAATCGGCCGCACGCCGGCTCGCACGCGCGGCGCCGGCGCATGGACGACCGCCGATGCAGGCAGCGTGCGCGACGCGGCGGGCGCGGCCGTCGGCGTCGCGCTCGCCGGCTGCTCGCTCGCGTCGCGCAGGCATTGCGCGAACGCG
>NZ_BCPO01000103.1:0-12689 GCF_016586105.1 Burkholderia sp. E168m15 | reverse complement strand
GAACGGATGCGCATGCGCGAGCGGCTCCTCGCCGCGCAGCCGCGACACGAGCTGCGCGATCAGCAGCGAATCGCCGCCCGCAGCGAAGAAGTCCTGATCCGGCGACACGTTGCGCGTATCGAGCACGGTTTCCCACAAGCCGATCAACCGCGCGAGCAGCGGATCGGCTGCCTGTGCGGGCACCGCTCGCACCACGGCCGGCGCCGGTTCGCGGATATCGGCGATGCCGGCCAGCGTGCGGCGGTCGATCTTGCCGTTCGCGGTCACCGGCAAGCGTTCGAGCACGCGCAGTTGCGACGGCACCATGTAGTTCGGCACGCGCTCGGCCACGAACGACAGCAGCGTATCCGGCGCGATGCGTGCAGCGCCGCGCTTCACGTGAGCCAGCAGGATGTCGTAGCCGAGCGCGGCGAGCGGCGTGTCGGGCGCGACACAACCGAGCGCGCGATCGCCCGCTTCCGCCTGCAGCCATTCGAGCCATTGCGCGTGCGGCACGAACAACCGCGCCGATGCGGCGCGCGCGTCGTCCGGCGTCTCCATCATCAGCC
The DNA here is from genome assembly GCF_016586105.1 of Burkholderia sp. E168m15. Taxonomy (NCBI): domain Bacteria; kingdom Pseudomonadati; phylum Pseudomonadota; class Betaproteobacteria; order Burkholderiales; family Burkholderiaceae; genus Burkholderia; species Burkholderia sp. E168m15. Next base: position 12,141 of record NZ_BCPO01000103.1, on the reverse strand, counting down.
CCTGGCTGATGCTGATTTCCGGATGCTCGGCCGTCAGTTCCTGGATCACCCACCACGCATCGGCAGCCGACAGCGCACGCAAGCCCGCGATCAGCGCGACCGTATCACGCGCATTGTTCAGCGCGCCGGAGCTGATCGTCAGGTCGACCGAATGCGGCGCAATGCCCTGCGCGTCGCACGGCGCGTTCATGTCGAAGCGCACGAAGCGCATCCACGGATACGCGGCGAAACGCTCGCGTGCGGCGGCGAGGAAGTAGCTCGACACGTCGCTGAACAGGTAATCGATGCGCGTGCCGGCTTCGACCAGCGGCGCGAGCGCGTCGACGATCGCACGCGTCACGGCGGCCGTGCCCGCGCCGATTTCGAGAATGCGCCACGAGCGCTGCGGTTCGCGTGCGACGACGGCGCGCACGGCCTGCGCCATCCCGCGATGCAGCGCGCGGGCATGTTCGCCGTCGCTGTACATCGCTTCGGCGATATGCGAAGCCCCTTCCGGGAACATCAGGCCGGCCGGCGACACGCTGCCGGAGATCTGCGCGTCGAGGCATCCGGCGCTGGTGCGGAAGTAGTCCACGAGCACGGCCGGCCACAGCTCGGGCGACGCGTGTTGCGCGAATGCGTCCCAGCACGCATGCGCATCGGCCAGGCTCGCGCGCGGCCGCATGCGCCAGCCGTCTTCGGCATCCGCCTCCAGCACGCCGTGCGCGACGAGCATCGCGAGCCAGTGGCGCAGCAAATGCCGTCGTGCCGCCGGCACACGCAGCCGCTCGCACAAGGTCGCGAAACCGGTCGAAGCATCGGTCGTCAAACCGCCGGCCGGAACGATCCACGCGGCGAGCGACGCCACGCACGCCGTTTCGAGCTGCGCGACCGAACGCGCCACGTCTACCTGCGCGGGCCAGCGTGCGGTGTCGAATGCCGTGCGCACCTGCGTCGTCAGGTCACGCAGCGCGTCGTCTCGCGCCGACGCAGGCGCTTCCGCACTCTGCAGCGACACGAAGCTCGCGAGCCGGCGCTCCGCGCCCTCGCCGAGCACGATCGTCGCCGCCGCGCCGACGAGCGGATGCGCGGTCAGCGCCGCATCGACCTCGGCCAGCTCGATCCGGTAGCCGCGGATCTTCACCTGATCGTCCTGCCGGCCGAGGAATTCGAGCGAGCCGTCGGCGCGCACGCGCCCGAGATCGCCGGTGCGGTAAAGCCTGCGCCCGTCCGCATGACGGATGAAGCGTTCGGCCGTCCGCACCGGATCGTTCGCGTAGCCCGTCGCGAGCCCGACGCCGCCGATATGGATCTCGCCGCGCACGCCCGGCGGACACGGCCGGCCGAGTGCATCGAGCACTTCCATCGTCTGCCCGGTCAGCGCGCGGCCGTACGGAATGCTCGCGAGCTGCGTGTCTTCCGGACGGATCGGATGCTCGATCGACCAGATCGACGCTTCGGTCGCGCCCCCGAGGCTGAACAGCGCGCTATCGGGCCAGCGCTGCCACCAGCGGGCCGGCAGCGTCACCGGAATCCAGTCGCCCGACCACAGCACGCGCCGCGGGCCCGGCACGTCGAGCGCCGGTTCGCCTTCGAGGTAGTCGATCAGCATCTGCCCCTGGGCGGGCACCGAGTTCCACAACGTCACGCGATGGCGCGCCATCAGTTCGGCCCAGTGCGACGGATCGTTGCCGCGCGCCGGATCGGGCAGCACGATGCACGCGCCGCGCGCGGTCGCGCCGAAAAAGTCGTAGACGGACAGGTCGAAGCTCAGTTCGGCCAGCCCCAGCACCACGTCGCCCGCACCGACCGCATGCCGCGCGCTGATGTCGGCGAGCGTGTTGCACACCGCCGCATGGCTCAGCATCACGCCCTTCGGCTCGCCGGTGGAACCCGATGTGTAGATCACGTAAGCCAACGCATCGGGGGCGATGTCGCACGCGGCGCGCGGCGGCCATTGCGGATCGCGCGGCAACGCATCGATATCGATGCGCACGCAACCTTCGTTTTCGAATGCGAGCGCCTGCACGCTGACGACCGCACGCACTCGCGCATTGCGCAGAATGGCCTGTTGCCGCAGCGCCGGCTGACGGCTGTCGACCGGGACGTACGCGGCGGCTGCCTGGACGATCGCGAGCACGGCCGCGAGCTGATGCGCGCACTTCGGCATCAGCACCGCGACGGTATCGCCCACGCCGACGCCGGCCTGTTCGAGCGCGGTACGCAGCGCCGCCGCCTGTTGCGCGACCTCGCGGTACGTGCGCGCACCCAGCGCGTCGATCACGACCGGCGCATCGGGCGTGCGCAACGCCTGCGCGGCGAAACCGGCCGCGATATGCGTATCGGCATCCGGATGCGCGTCGGCGACGGGCGTCGCGGACGGCAGCACGATGTCACCGTCACGCGACCACCATTCGGCATCGTCGGCCAGCCGGCCCAGCAGCGCGACATACGCGTCGAACATCGCGGCCGGCATGCCGTCCGGAAACAGGTCGTCGCGCACGTCCCAGCCGATTTCCAGTCCGCCGAACTGGTCGGTCACCTGGCAATCGAGCCATACCTGCGGCGTCTGGCTGATCATGGTGCGCGGCGGTTCGGCGCGCGTCGCCTGCTCGCCGAGCAGGCGCCCCACGCTGCCGATCCCGCTCGTGAACACCACCGGCATCAGCGCCGCGTCCTTGCCGCGCCGCCGCGCGAGTTCGCGCATCACGTCGACGCCGGTGAAGGCGCGATGATCGAGATCGTCGAACATCCGCGCGCCGATCGTGCGGGCACGTTCGACGAAATCGCGCCCGTGCGTCGCGTCGACGGCGAGCAGGCTCAGCGCGGTGAAATCGCCGAGCACCGCATCGATGCGCGGATGCACGGGCGGACGGTTCAATACCGTCAGGTTCAGGCAGAACGCCGGCGTCTGGCTCCAGCGGCCGACCACCTCGGCGAACGCGGCCAGCGCGACGCTCGCCGCGCTCAATCCGAAACGGCTCGCGTGGCCGCTCAGCGCGGCCCATTGCGCGCGGTCGAGCCGCGCATGCCGGTGCGTGAAGCGCGGCCGCCCGTCGGTGCGCATCGCGGGTACGACCGGCAGATCGGGACGCGCGGGCAGGTCGTCGAGGCGAGCGAGCCACCACGCCTTGTCGCGCGCATGCTCGGCGCGCGTCTCGGCCTGCGCTTCATGCAGCACATAGTCGCGAAACGTCGCATCGAGCGGCGCGGGCTGCCATTGCGGATCGTCGTAACGGCGCCGCCATTCGGCGAGCAGCAATTGCAGGCTCGCGTAGTCGATCAGCGTGAAATCCACGGACAGGTGCAGCACCGCGCCATCCGGGCCGAGACTCACTTCCGGCTGCAGCACCGGCCAGCGGTCGAGCGCATGCACCGCATGATCGAGGCGCTCGCGCACGCGGTTCAGGTGGGCGTCGAATGCGTTCGCGTCGGCCTCGCGCAAGTCGTGCACGGTGAGCGGCTGCCACGGCACGTCGGGCAGCACGCGTTGCCATGCGTTGTCCTCGACGATCGCGCGCAGCATCGGATGGCGCGCGACGCACGCATTCCACGCGGCTTCGAAGCGCACGCAGTCGAGATCCTTCGGCTCGTCGTATTCGACGTACAGATGGCACGCGCTGCCGCCGAACTCGAACGATTCGTGGCGGCCGAGCACGTACGCGGCCTGTACCGGCGTCAGCGCGAATCGTTCGTACTGATGCGCCGGATCGCTGCGCCATGCTCCGCCCTGAAGGAAACGGACGAACGCGTCGCGTTCGGCCTTGATGCGCGCGGCGAGATCCGCATCGAGCGCGCCGGCCGGCGCGCGATAGCGCAACTGGCCGCCGTCGTCGCACCACAGTTCGATCTGGCGTTCGCGGCAGAGATCGAGCACGTCGTCGAAGTTCACAGCACGCCCTCCTCGATCGTCGCGACCGACGCATCGCCGTCGGCGGGCGCCGCCGGTGTCAATTCGTCGAGCTGCGCCGCGAGGCCAGCGAGCGTCGGCTGCCGGTAGAACGCGGCCATCCCGATCCGCACGCCGAGCCGCTCGCGCAGTTGCGCGAGCAGGCGGGTCGCGAGCAGGCTGTCGCCGCCGAGCGCGAAGAACGTCGCGTCACGCGCGTTCGCCGCGCGGCCGAGCGCCTGCTCCCAACAGGCCAGCAATATCGCGTGCCGTTCGCCGGCCGGCACGAACGCGTCGTGCGCGGCCGGTGCGTCGCCGAGTGCGCGCGCGAGTGCATCCCCGACCGCCCGGCGATCGAGCTTGCCGTTCGCGTTGAGCGGCCAGCGCAGCACGCACCACAGCGCATCGGGACGCATCGCGTCGGGCAACCGGTCGCGCAACCAGTCCGCGAGCGCCGCCTGTTCGATCGGCTCGCCGACCCGGCGCGCATCGATGCAGGCGAATGCCGCCGAGCGCCAGCTGCGCGCATCGAGCGCAAAGCCGCACGCGTGGGCGGCCGCCGCCAGCGCATCGTGCGCGAACGGCCGCGGCAGCGACGCATCGCCCGCGACGCTCGCGACGAGTTCGCGCAGCGGCGAGTCGCGCAGCACGTCGGCGAGCAGCAGGCGGCCGTCCCGCGCGAGCAGCGCGGCCGCGATCCGGAAGGTGTCGCGCGGATCGTCGCGCAGGTGGGCCGCCGCGAAACTGATCACGCAGTCGAATGCGCCGAGATGACGTGCGGGCAGCAAGCCGTCCTGCATCGCCTGAAGCGCCGGCATCGTTCGCGTGAAGCGTGCCTGCGCGTTGTGCAGCAGGCCCGGCGACACGTCGAACAGCGTCACGTCGAAGCGCGGATCGTCGAGCACGCCGAGCCCCGCATCGAGCGCCTGGCCCGCGCGGGCATCGAGCACCGCGACGCGCAGCGCACCTGTGTGTGCCGCGGCCTGCGCGTCCAGCGCGGCGGCGAATTCGCGCAGCGCACGAACACCGTCCGGCAAACGTGTCGCGAACGCGAGCGGCGCCACGCACGGGTCCAGCAGTACGCGTTGCGCGGCGGTATCCGGATCGGCGGCGAGCGCGCGCAGCGCGGCCGTCAGATCGTCGAGATCGGTCGCCTGCCAGGCGAGGTGACCGAGCGCATCGACGAGGGCGATCGATGCGTCTCGCGGCGCGTGCCAGTGCGCACGCAGCGACGGCGGCAGGCCCGCGTCGCCGTCGAGCAGCCGCCCGGCCACGGCGTGCGCGACGGCCGCTTCCGCCGGCATCGTGTCGGCCATGTCGGCGGTCGCAAGCGATGCCGGCGCGGTGTCCGCTGCTGCACAATCGTTCGGCACGAACGCCGCGACGATGCGCGCGGCCTCGCCGTGGACGACACTCGCACACGCACCATCGATCAACGGATGCGCGGCCAGCGCCGCCTCGATCTCGCCGAGCTCGATCCGGTGACCGCGCACCTTCACCTGCCGATCCTCGCGCCCGAGGAATTCGAGCGTCCCGTCCGGCCAGTAGCGGCCACGATCGCCGGTGCGATACCAGCGGCCGGACGCGTGCTGCACGAAGCGCTGCGCGGTCAGCTCGGGATCGTTCCGGTAGCCGCGTGCGAGACTGTCGCCCCCGATCAGCAATTCGCCCGGCACGTAATCGGGCACATCGCGGCCGTCGCCATCGACGACGCGATACGCCTGCCCCGGCAACGGCCGGCCGTACGGAATCGAACGCCAGTGCGGCGGCACGTCGCGCACCGTCTGCACGTTCGACCAGATCCCGGCCTCGGTCGCGCCGCCGAGCGCGTGGAACGCACAGGCATCGCCGCAGCGCGCGCGCAGGCGCGCCGGCAGGTCGAGCGCGATCCAGTCGCCGGACAGCAGCGCCGCACGCACGCTGCGGCACGCGCCGCTCGCCGCCGGCACGGCCAGCGCCATTTCCAGCAGCGCGGGCGCCGAGTTCCACAGCGTCACGCGATGCTGCGCGATCAGTTCGATCCAGCGCGCCGCATCGCGCGCTTCGTCCTGCGTCGGCAGCACGAGTTGCGCACCGGCGCCCAGCGCGCCGAACAGGTCGTACACCGACAGATCGAAATCGAGCGCCGATACCGCGAGCAGCCGGTCGTCCGCGCGCATACCGAGCAGCGCATCGATCGCATCGATCGTGTTGATCGCCGCCGCGTGGGTCATCTCGACGCCCTTCGGCACGCCCGTCGAACCGGACGTGTAGATCACGTAAGCGGTCGCCTGCGGCGCGACCTCGAGCGGCGCGGCCAGCGGCGCATGCCGCGACAGCGCGGCGATACCGACATGCGGCAGCGGCCCGCCCGCGCACGCGGTGTCGCCGATCACGGCCTTCACGCCCGCCGCGCGCTCGATCAGCGCCTTGCGCGCGACCGGCTGCGCGATGTCGAGCGGCACGTAGCACGCGCCGGCCGCCAGCACGCCGAATACCGCCGCGACCTGCTCGGGCCCGCGCGGCAAACTGATCTCGACGGCATCGCCGTGCCCGATCCCGGCCGCGCGCAAGCCGCCCGCGATCGCGAGCGCCTGCGCGGCCAGTTCGCCGCGCGTCACCGCGCGATCGCCGCATCGCACCGCCACGGCGGCCGGCTCGCGTGCGGCCAGCGCGAAGAAATCGTGATGCAGCGTGCGCGCGCGGCCGGGAGCCGGCAACGCATTGAGCGTATCGCGCACGCGTCGCTGCGCGGACGGCAACTCGACCGCGATCGGCAGCCGCCAGTCGCGATCGCACAGCGCCTGCACGAACGCGACATACGCGCCGAACATCGCGTCGATCATTCCGTCCGGGAACAGCCCGTCGACGCTGTCCCACGCGAGCAGCGCCCCGCCCGGCACGCGATAGAGCTGATGGTCGAGCCATACCTGCGGCGTCTGCGAAATCATGTCGTGCAGATCGCCGAACACCTGCGCGAACGCATCGGGCACGAACGATTCGTCACCGAGATTGCACGAGAACACGACCGGCGCCGCGCGCGGCGTGCCCTGCCGACGCGCATCGCGCAGCACGTCGAGCGCCGGATACGCGGCCTGCGCGATCGCACCATGCAGCCGCTGCTGGAACGCGCGCACCGCGTCGGCCGCGCTCGCATCGGCACGCACGTCGCATTCGACGAGCAACAGCGTCGTGAAATCGGCGATCACGCGGCCCAGATCGGGCGCATCGCCGTGCCGGTCGAACAGCGGCACGTTGAGCAGGAATGCCGGCCGGCCGCTCCAGCGCGCGAGCACGGCCGCGAACGCCGCGCCGAACACCGACGACAGCGTGATGCCATGCTGCGCGGCGCGCGCCTGCAGGCGCGTCAACTCATCCGTGCTCAGCTTGTGCGCCACGCGGCTGAAACGCGGCGAGCGGATCGTTTCCGGCGCGCGGGCGAGCGGCAGCGCCGGCCCTTCCGGCAACGTCGCAAGCCGTGCCTGCCAGGCGTCACGCGCCGCGGCCCGCGCATCGCGCGTCTCGGCCGCGCGACGCGCGAGCCAGGCCGGGAACCACGTCGACGGCGCAGCCGGCAGCGCCGACGGCTCGGCATACGCGACGCCGATCTCCTGCATCAGCAGCCGCACGCTGTCCACGTCGGCCGCGAGCAGGTCGACGCTGAGCCACACGCGATCCTCGCCGCCAGGCATCTGCACGAGCCCCATCATGAACACCTGCGCGTGCTCGACGTCGAGACATTCGTGCGAGCGGAACGCGCGCAGCGACGCCCATTCGGTTTCCGCATCGGCCGCCGTCCGGTCGCGCCAGTCCGCGTGCGCGAACACCGGCGCGTCCGATTCGGCGAGGATCTGCTGACGACCGCCGTCGAAACGCGCGCGCAGCATCGGATGACGCTCGCGCACGCGCCGGCATGCCGTGTCGAGACGAACGGGGTCAATCGCGCGGCTGCGGAATTCGAGAAACGCGTGGCAGCTCACGTTGCCGAGCACTTCGCCGTCGCCGCGGCCGAGCCAGTACGCCTGCTGCACCGCGGACAACTCGAACGGCGCATGCACGTCGACTTCTTCGGCCGCGCCGACGGCGTCCGCCCGCGCGACACGCGGCGCATTCGCGAGCAACGCGGTCCACGCGCCGAGCGTCGGCGTGCGCGCGAGCGCATCGAACGTCAGCGCATGGCCGAGCCGGTTCACGCGGGTCTGCAGATACATCAGCCGGATCGAATCGAGGCCGCAGCTCAGCAGGTCCTCGTCATCGTCGAGCGACGCGATCTCGTCGACGGATTCGTCGAGCAGCTCGGCGATCAGCGCAACGAGCCGCGCGCGAAATTCAGTGGGAGAACAACAGGAAGGATCGGAATGGTCGGTAGTGGAATCGACAACGGTCTGGCTCATGGGCACGCCTTGTATGGGTCGTTCGACGGCGGTTCCGCGCGGCGGCGGCCACCTGTGAATGAGAATCTATCTCATTAACACCCATGAGCCCGGTCGATTCCTTTAGGCTGCCGGTCAGTTGTTTTAGATCGCCGCGCCCGCCAGTTCCTCGTTGTCGATCGCGTTCGACGACACGCGAATATCGCTCGGCGAAATGCCGTAGCGCTTGCGGAACGCGATCGAAAAATGCGCGGGGCTGTAGCCGACGCGGTACGCGACGGTCGACACGTTCGCATCCTCCGCGCACAGCATCGCGTGCGCGGTCCGCAGCCGGTATTCCTGCAGATACGCGTACACGCTCGTGCCGAACACCTTGCGGAAGCCGGCCGTCAGCTTGCGCGAATTCATCCCGACGCGGCTCGCGAGCGCGTCGAGCGTCGGCGGATGCTGAAGCTCGCGCGTCAGGATGTCGCTCGCCGCATACACGCGCTCGACATCCGACGACGTGACGCGCACGTCGGCCGGCGCGTGCTGCCGCTGCGTGGCCAGCAACTGCGCGCTCAGCGCGGTCAGCTCGAACGCCTTCGCCTTCAGGTAGTACTCGCGCACCGCGCCCTCGAACGGGCAGGTGGCGATCTGCACGGCGAGCGCCTGCAGCGCCTTCGACGCCGGGCAACTGACGATGCGCGGATCGCCTCCCGTCGGCGCGAGCATCTTCTCCGGCAGCAGGCTCAGGTTGCGGTCGAGCGCATCGAGGCCGAGCTGCACGATCGTGTAGCGCAGCGGCACGTCGCGGTCGTAGATCTGGTGGGTGGTGAATTCGCCGTCGTTGGCGATCACGCACAGGCCCGGCCCCTTGATGCATTGCTCGGGCTGGCCCGGCACGCGGCAGCGCAACTGCCCGCTCTGCACGAGGACGAGCTTCAGCCCTTTTTCGAGCGGCTCCTCGTACCAGTCGCGGCTATCCGAGCACAGCGTGCCGCTCATGAGTTTCATGCCCGCGTCGATGTGCACCACACCCGGATGATTGCCGGGCACGAGCACCGGCGGGTGACGTCGTGACGAAGCGAAGGAGGTCGATCTCATCGGAGGTCCGTTGGTTGGGCGGCACGCGCGGACCGGCGCGCGCCGGCGGCAACCGGCCGATTGTCCGGCCGGACCGGGCGGGTGCCGCGCGACCGACGCCCGATCGAACGAAATTGCCGCGATATCGAAAGAAACGGCGCTATCGCAGCACCTGTTACAAATGATAATACCTCTCATTTACATTTTCTGACAACTTGCCGGAACCCAAGGTCAGCGCATGCAATCCTCCCCTTCCTCCCTGGCGGCGGCCGTGCCGGCCGACGCGCCCGACTGGCCCGACGACTTCGCGCGCCGCTACCGCGACGCCGGCTACTGGCAGGACACGACGTTCTTCGACGCGCTCGATGCGTGCGCGGAACGCCATCCCGACGCGCTCGCCGTCGTCGACGGCACGCTGCGGCTGCGCTATCGCGATCTGCTCGCGCGCATTCGCCGCCTCGCGGGCGGCCTCGCGCGCCTCGGCCTGGTGCGCGGCGACGCTGTCGTCGTCCAGTTGCCGAACGGCGCGCGCTTCATCGAGACGTGCTTCGCGCTGTTCCAGCTCGGCGTGCGGCCGGTGCTCGCGCTGCCCGCGCACCGTCACTACGAGATCGGCGCGTTCTGCCGCTTCGCCGGTGCGCGTGCCTATCTCGGCGCGTCGCAGCTCGGCGATTTCGACTGCCGGCCGCTCGCGGCCGCGTTGCAGGCCGACTGCCCGACGCTCGAGCACATCGTGATGGCCGGCGACGATCACGCGTTCACGTCGTTCGACGCGCTGTACGACGCGCCGCCCGTGCTCCACTGCTCTGCACGCGCCGACGACATCGCGTGCTTCCAGCTGTCGGGCGGCACGACCGGCACGCCGAAGCTGATTCCGCGCCGCCATCGCGAATACCTGTACAACGTGCGCGCGTGCAGCGCCGCGAGCGGTTTCGATGCCGACACCGTCTATCTCGCCGCGCTGCCGATGGCGCACAACTTCACGCTGTGCTGCCCCGGCACGATCGGCGCATTGCTCGCAGGTGGCCGGGTGGTAACGACCGCGCGGCCCGAGCCCGACCAGAGCTTCGCGCTGATCACGCAGGAACGCGTCACGCATACCGCGCTCGTGCCGCCGCTCGCGCTGCTGTGGCTCGACGAGCAGCCGCAACGGCAGACCGACCTGTCGAGCCTGCGCGTGCTGCAGGTCGGCGGCGCACGGCTGATGGACCACGCGGCCGAACGCGTGACGCCCGTGCTCGGCTGCCGGCTGCAGCAGGTGTTCGGCATGGCCGAAGGGCTCATCTGCTGCACGCGGCTCGACGATGCGCCCGAGCGCATCGCGCACACGCAGGGCCGCCCCGTCTCCGAAGGCGACGAAGTACGCATCGTCGACGAAAGCGGCGCACCGGCCGCGGCCGGCGAGATCGGCGAATTGCAGGTACGCGGCCCGTACACGATCCGCGGCTACTACCGGCTCGCGGAGCACGACGCGACGGCGTTCACGGCCGACGGCTTCTACCGCAGCGGCGACCGCGTGCGGCGCACCGCGGACGGCGACCTCGTCGTCGAAGGCCGCGACAAGGATCAGATCAACCGCGGCGGCGAGAAGGTCTCGGCCGAGGAAGTGGAGAACCTGTTGCTCGCGCACCCGCAGGTGCACGATGCGGCGGTCGTCGCGATGCCCGACCCGATCCTCGGCGAGCGAACCTGCGCGTTCGTGGTCGCACGCGCGCCGGCCCCGTCCCGACTCGTGCTGAAACGCTACCTGCGCGACCGCGGGCTCGCGGCGTTCAAGATCCCCGACCGCATCGAATTCATGCCGCGCTTTCCGGAAACCGGCATCGGCAAGACCAGCAAGAAATCGCTGCGCGACCTGCTGCGCCGCCAGTTGGAGGCGGCGGTCGCATGAGCACGCACCCGACCGGTTCGAGCTGGATTCGCGAGTTGCGGCTGTCGCCGTGCCCGCGTGCGCAGCTCGTCTGCTTTCCGCACGCGGGCGGCACCGCGAATTTCTTTCGCGGCTGGAGCCGTGCGCTGCCGTGGGACGTCGATCTGCTCGCGCTGCAGTATCCGGGCCGCGAGGAACGCTTCGGCGAGCCGTGCCTGCCCTCGATCGACGCGCTCGCCGGCCCCGCTGCCGACGCGCTGCAACGCTATGCCCATGCACCGCTCGTGCTGTTCGGGCACAGCCTCGGCGCGGCGCTCGCGTACGAGGTCGCGGTGCGGCTCGAGGCGCGCGGCGCCGCGCCGCTGTACGTGGCCGTGTCCGCGCTGCCGCCGCCGCATCGCCAGCGCCCGTCGGATCTGCACCTGCAGTCAGACGACGCGCTCGTCGGCGACGTCGCCCGGCTGTCCGGCGAGCACGCCGCGCTGCTCGCCGATCCGGAAATGCGCGCGATCTACCTGCCGATGATCCGCCACGACTACCGCGCGATCGAAACGTATCGGCGCGACCGCCCGCCGCGCATCGATGCGCCGCTCGGCGTGATGCTGCCGCTCGCCGATCCCGAGCTGGACAGTGACGAGGCGCACGCGTGGCAGGACGTCGCCGCGCGCCCGATCCGCGTCGAGACGTTCAACGGCGACCACTTCTACCTGCGACACCAATACCCGGCGGTGATCGCCCATCTGGTCGAACGGATCGACCAATCCCTTCGTTACGGAAAGGAGTACACATGAAAACACCGGACGCCTGCACGGGGCTGCCCGACATTCGCGAAGCGATCGATCGGCTGGACGCCGACATCATCGACGCGCTCGGCCGGCGCATGCAGTACGTGTTGGCCGCGTCGCGCTTCAAGCCGAACGAAGCGAGCATCGCCGCGCCGGAGCGGGTGGCCGCGATGCTGCCCGACCGGCGCCGCTGGCCGAACA
>NZ_BCPO01000102.1:0-101162 GCF_016586105.1 Burkholderia sp. E168m15 | reverse complement strand
AAACGCTGTTCGCCCAGCTCATCGCGTGGTACATCGCACAGCAAACGCAATACTGGCGACAACAGCGGGGGCTTGCATGAACGCCGGCCTTCCGCTGCTGCACGACACGTTCGCGCGTGCGGCCCGCGCCGCCGCCACCGGCACGCCGACGCTGGCGTCGGTCTCAGTGCCGCTGCGCCCGCTCGACTTCTTCGACCTGATCGCCGCGTGGGACGACGGCGTCACGCCGTGGTGCTTCCACGAAGCCGGCGATGCGTCCGTCACGCTGTACGGCTGGGATTGCGCGGTCGAACTGAGCGCCACCGGCGACACGCGCTTCGCGCAGATCGATGCGCGCTGGCGCACGCTCGTGAGTGATGCAATCACGGCCGGCCCGCAGCCGCCGCGGCTGGTCGGCGGCTTCCGGTTCGATTCGCGCGGCCCGCGCAGCGCGCACTGGGCATCGTTTCCCGATGCGAGCATGACGCTGGCGAAGCTGCTGATCGTGCGCGAAGGCGATGCGCACTGGGCCGTCTGCCAGCAGGTCGTCGCCGCCCACGACGATCCCACCGCGCTCGCGCATGCGTGCCTCGCGCGGATCGAGTCGCTCGGCACGCTTGCACCGGCCGCGGAAGACGACGCGCCGCACCTGCTGCACACGCAGGCGCTGCAGGCGGGCGAATGGCAGCACGAAGTCCGTCGTGCGGTGGATGCGATCCACGACGGCGCCTTCGGCAAGGTCGTGCTCGCCCGCGACGTGCTCGAACAGTACGCGCGGCCTGTGGCGATCGCGCCGCTGCTGCGCCGGCTGCGACGGCGCGACGCGCATGCGCACCTGTTCGCGGTCCGTCGCGACGGAGCGTGCTTCGTCGGCGCGACGCCGGAACGGCTCGCGCGTGTCGCGGCCGGCGACGTGCGCACGCATGCGCTGGCCGGCACGATCCGGCGCGGCGCCACGCCCGACGACGATCGCGCACTCGGCGCCGCGCTGATGGCTTCCGCGAAGGAGCGGCTCGAACATGCACTCGTCGTCGACGCCATCCGCGCCGCGCTCGCGCCGCTGTCGCGCGCGCTCGACGTGCCCGATCAACCGTCGCTGCACCGGCTGCCGAAGCTCCAGCACCTGAGCACGCCGATCCGCGCGACGCTGAATGCGGATGCGACGCTGTTGCAGGTGGTCGCGGCGCTGCACCCGACGCCCGCGGTGGCCGGCCATCCGCGCGCACCGGCGCTCGACCATATCCGTGCGTACGAAGGCTTCGATCGCGGCTGGTATGCGGCGCCGATCGGCTGGATCGATGCGCACGGCAACGGCGATTTCATCGTCGCGCTGCGCTCGGCGCTGATCGCGGGCGGTGCGTGCCGGCTGTTCGCGGGCTGCGGCATCGTCGCCGATTCCGAGCCGGTCAACGAATATCAGGAAACCGAACTGAAGCTGTCCGGCATGCAGGCGGCGATCCGCGTGCGCGACGCGGCGGCGGAGCGGCCGGGCCACACGCAGGCGTCGGCTTCGTCGATGGTCGACTGATTCCCGTCGGCCGTCAAAGCAACGGCAGCGTTTGCCGGATATGGTCGGCGAAGGCTGCCGTCAGGTGCGACGGCCGCTTCCGGTCGAACCGCAGCGTAATGCCCACGGCGGGCAACGGCGGCAAGCGCGGATCGCCGTTGACGATCGCGAGGTCGGCCGGCACGGCCGTCTGCGTCATCACCGCGAACGCCTGCCCCGAGCGCACCAGCGCGATCAGCCCGGCGAGGCTGCTGCTCGCATACGCGACGCGGTAGTCGCGGCCGACGCGGTTCAACGCGTCGCACGCCGCGAGGTGATCGAGCGTGTCGCGATCGGACAGCGCGAGCGGCAGCGGATCGAAATGCGCGGGTGCGAGCCCCGGATAGCCGATCCAGACCAGCGGCTCGCGGCGAATGACGTCGTCGGTCGCGCCGTCGTCCGGCACGGAAATCATCGCCAGATCGACCGCGCGCTTCTCCAGCTGTTCGACGAGTCGCGGCGTCGGCCCACAGACGACTTCGACGATCGCCTGCGGATGCTGGCTCGAAAACTGCCGCAGCAGCGACGGCAGCCACACTTGCGCGTAATCGTCCGGGCACCCGAACCGGATCGTCCCCGACAGCCCCGTGCCGCACAGGTCGGCCATCGCCTCGTCGTGCAGCCGCAGGATGCGCTGCGCATGCACGAGCAGCCGCTCGCCCGGCTGCGTCAGCACCACGCCACGGCCGGTGCGCTGGAACAGCGGCTGGTCGACCACTTCCTCGAGCCGCTTCATCTGCTGGCTGAGCGCGGATTGCGTGCGGCCGACGCGCGCGGCCGCGCGGCTCAGCGCGCGCACCTCGGCGATCACGACGAACGAGCGCAGCAGGTCGATTTCGAGCGAAAGCGCCAAGGTATTAGCCCCTTTTCTAGCTTGCATTAGAACTATTCGATTCCATCAAACCAGACGCGCGCCTAGACTGCAAGCGATCCCTGCCCTTTTGCCCGGAGCCGCCCGATGTCCCTGAACGACGACGCAACCTTCTGGCGCAACGCCAGGCAGCACCTGGTCCGCTACGGCGGCACGTTCGAGCCGATGATCGTCGAGCGCGCGAAGGGCAGCTTCGTCTACGATGCCGACGGCCGCGCGATCCTCGATTTCACGTCGGGCCAGATGAGCGCGGTGCTCGGCCACAGCCATCCGGAGATCGTGTCCGTGATCGGCGAATACGCGGGCAAGCTCGACCACCTGTTCAGCGGGATGCTGTCACGGCCGGTCGTCGAGCTCGCGACGCGCCTGGCCGACCTCACGCCCGCCGGGCTCGACCGCGCGCTGCTGCTCAGCACCGGCGCGGAATCGAACGAGGCGGCGATCCGGATGGCGAAGCTCGTCACCGGCAAGTACGAGATCGTCGGCTTCGCGCAGTCGTGGCACGGGATGACGGGCGCCGCCGCGTCGGCCACGTACAGCGCCGGCCGCAAGGGCGTCGGCCCCGCGGCGGTCGGTTCGTTCGCGATTCCGGCCCCGTTCACGTACCGGCCGCGCTTCGAGCGCAACGGCGCGTACGACCCGCTCGCCGAGCTCGACTACGCGTTCGACCTGATCGACCGCCAGTCGAGCGGCAATCTTGCCGCGTTCATCGCGGAGCCGATCCTCAGTTCGGGCGGGATCATCGAGTTGCCGAACGGCTATATGGCCGCGCTCAAGCGCAAGTGCGAGGAACGCGGCATGCTGCTGATCCTCGACGAGGCGCAGACGGGCGTCGGCCGCACCGGCACGATGTTCGCGTGCCAGCGCGACGGCGTGACGCCCGACATCCTGACGCTGTCGAAGACGCTCGGCGCCGGGCTGCCGCTCGCGGCAATGGTCACGTCCGCGGCCATCGAGGAACGCGCGCACGAGCTCGGCTACCTGTTCTATACGACCCACGTGTCCGACCCGCTGCCGGCGGCGGTCGGCCTGCGCGTGCTCGACGTCGTGCAGCGCGACGGCCTCGTCGCGCGCGCCAACACGATGGGCGAGCGGCTGCGGCGCGGCCTGCTCGACCTGATGGAGCGCTTCGACTGCATCGGCGACGTGCGCGGACGCGGGCTGCTGCTCGGCGTCGAGATCGTCAAGGATCGCCGCACCAAGGAGCCGGCGGACGGGCTCGGCGCGAAGATCACGCGCGAGTGCATGAAGCTCGGGCTCAGCATGAACATCGTGCAGTTGCCCGGCATGGGCGGCGTGTTCCGGATCGCGCCGCCGCTGACCGTCAGCGACGAAGAGATCGACCTCGGCCTGTCGCTGCTGGAGCAGGCGATCGAGCGCGCGCTGTAACGTAACGCCGTTCTCTCCGTCACGCGGTCCGTCGCGCCGGCTCAACCGGCCGGCGCGACGGATTGACGCTCGATCAACCCGCTTCCGCCGCCCACGCCTGCGCATCGGCGCCGGCCGGCATGCGCATCGGGCTGGACGGATCGGTCGCCGCGCGCCACACGGCTTCGGCGACGTCCTGCGCGTGGGTGATCGGCCCCGACGCATCGAGCATCCGCGCGACGGCCTTGCCGACGAAATCCGCATACGCCTCGTGCTCGAAGCCGTGCATGTTGGCTCGTGCGTTGTCGGAGAAACGCGTGTCGGGCGCGCGGCCCGGCAGCACGAGATGCGCGCGCACGCCGAACGGCTCGAGCTCGGCCGCCATCGATTCGGTATAGGCATTGACTGCCGCCTTGCTCGCGCGATACGCGCTGACCAGCGGCAGCGCTTTCAGCGTGACGCTCGACGTGACGTTCACGACCACGCCGGCCCCGCGCGCGCGAAACTGCGGCAGCACGACCTGCGTCACCGCGATCGTGCCGATCGTATTGGTGTCGAACAGCGCGCGCACCGTGTCGAGCGGCAGGAGTTCGGCCGGTGCGGCCGCGCCGACGCCCGCGTTGTTGACGAGCACGTCGATCGGGCCGGCGGCGTCGATCGCGGCGCGAATGCTGTCCGCGTTCGTCACGTCCAGCGGCAGCACGCGCAAGCGCTCCGACGGCGGCAGCACGTCGTCGTTCGGCTTGCGCATCGTCGCGACGACCTGCCAGTCGCGCGCCAGGAAATGGCGCGCGATTTCGAGGCCGAAGCCGGAGGAACAGCCGGTAATCAGTACGGTCTTCATGCGAACTCCTCGGGTGTGTTGAGCATGTGTCCGTACGATAGATGGCCGGAACCGTATTCGCTACAATCGACAATCCGCTTTTCTTTTGCGAGAGTCCGACCATGATCGACCCACTGACCGAAGTCGTGACGCTGCTGCAACCGGGCGCGCGGTACTCGAAGTACGTCCGTGGCGCGAGCCCGTGGGCGATCAGCCGCACGGTCGCCGGCGAGCCGTTCTATTGCGCGGTCCTCGACGGCGGGTGCCGGATCGCGATCGACGGGCACGCGCCGATCGAGCTGCTGGCCGGCGATTTCATGCTGATTCCGGCGGCCTACGGCGTGGCGATGTCGAGCCTCGAACCGCCGCCGCCGGGCGTCGACACCGCGCCGCCCGTCATGCTCGACCACGGCGAATACCGGATCGGCGATCCGGCCAATCCGGTCGACACGCGGATGATGGCCGGCAACTGCAGCTTCGGTTCGCCCGACGCGGCGCTGCTGGTGTCGTTGCTGCCCCGCTTCGTGCACGTACGCGGCGAGCCGCGGCTGACCACGCTCGTGCAACTGGTGCGCGACGAATCGCGCGCGCAGCGGCCGGCCCGCGAGATCGTGCTGGCGCGCCTGCTGGAAGTGCTGCTGATCGAGGCGATGCGCTTCACGACCGGCACGCATGCATCGCCCGGCCTCGTGCGCGGGCTCGCCGACAGCCGCCTCGCGGCCGCGCTGCGCCGGATGCACGAGCGCCCCGCCCATCCGTGGACGATCGTCGAACTCGCGAAGGAAGCCGCGCTGTCGCGCTCGACGTTCTTCGAACGCTTCAGCCGCGCGGTCGGCGTCGCGCCGATGGAGTACCTGCTGACATGGCGCATGGCGCTCGCGAAGGATCTGCTCCGCCGCAACGAAGGGCGCATCGCGGAGATCGCGGCGCGCGTCGGCTACAGCTCGGCGAGCACCTTCAGCGTCGCGTTCGCGCGGCACGTCGGCCGGCCGCCCGCGCAATATGCGCGCGACGAACAAGCGATGGTGAGCGAATCATGACCCGCACCCGTCCTCCCTGTTCCGCCACCCGCCACCCCGTTTCGTCGCGCCACGACGACGGTCGAGGCCCCCGATGACGACCGACGCCAAGGCCGTGGGCACGACCGACCACTGGCTCGTCGCGCGCCGCGACGCGGAAACCGGCATCGAGATGCCTGCACGCGCATTTCAACGGCCATGCGTACGATGCGCACGATCACGACGACATGCTGGTCGGCTTCACCGAACAGGGCGTGCAGCGCTTTCAGTGCCACCGCTCGCTGCATACCAGCGTGCCGGGCCGCGCGATCCTGATCGAGCCGGGCGCGATGCACGACGGCCACGCGCCTGAGGCGGGAGGCTTCACGTACGGGATGCTGTACCTGCCGCAAGCGTGGGTCGAGCGCGCCGCGCGCCGGCTCGACCTGCCGGGCCTCGGCAGCGTCGAAGCCACGTTCGGCCATACGCTCGTCGACGATCGCGGCCTCGTCGACGCGATCCGGAACGCGTTCTTCGCGATCCACGACAACGAAGGCCGGCTCGCGCGCGACCAGACGCTCGACCGCCTGCTGATACGGCTCGGCAGTCAACTGGGCGGCCCGCTCGCACTGGAAAGCGGCGTCGTGCCGCCCGCGATCGCGCGCGTACGCGACCTGCTGCACGCACACATGGACGGCAACCTCGGCCTCGACGAACTCGCGAGCGTCGCCGGCATCGACCGGTTCCGGCTGACGCGGATGTTCCAGCGTGCGTTCGGCACGTCGCCGCACGCATACCTCGTGCGCTTGCGGCTGCGCGCCGCGCGCAAGCTGCTGGCTGCCGGCCGCACGCCCGCACAGGCGGCCGCCGACGTCGGCTTCGCGGACCAGAGCCACCTCGGCCGCTGGTTTCGCCGCGCGTACCGGATCACGCCGGCCGCGTACCGGCAACTCTGCACAAACGTTCCAGACTGATCGCGCACGACGTCCGATCATGGGCGCTCCAACGAGGAGCAAGCATGTTCGATACCAAAGTAGCGCTGATCGTGCGCGACGATCTCGCCGCGTGGCAAAAACTCAACGTGGTCGCGTTTCTCGCGACGGGCGTCGCGGCCGGTGCGCCGGACGCACTGGGCGAGCCTTACGAGGATGCGGCCGGGCGCCGCTATAGCCGGATGCGGGGCCAGCCGATGCTGGTGTTCGCGGCCGATCTGAACGGATTGCAGGCCGCGCACCGGCAGGCGCTGTCGCGCGAACTGACGATCGTGCCCTACGTGCGCGCGATGTTTTCGACCGGGCACGATGCGGCCAACCGCGCGGCGTTTCGCGCCGAGGATGCGGACAATCCCGATCTGGTCGGCCTGGCATTGCACGGGCCGAAGAAGGCCGTCGACAAGGCGGTGAAAGGGCTGGCGTTGCATGCGTGACCGCCGGCGTGCCCGGTTCGCCGTCGCCGGTCAGCGATGCGCGAGCACGTTGACGAGCTTGCCGAACGGGTCGCGCACGTAAAACCGCCGCACGCCCCACGGCTCGTCGGCCGGCCCGTATTCGACGGAAATGCCGGCCGCCCGGACCCGCGCGAGCGCTTCATCGACATCGTCGACCTCGATCGACAGATCGGGCGTCGGCGTGCCCGATCCGCCGTGCGACGCAAAGCTGATCTGCACGTCCATCTGCTCGGCGTTGCCGTAGGTCGCGATCCAGCCGTGGTCCATCAGCAGGTCGAGACCGAAGATCCGTTGATAGAAGCGCTTTGCATCGTCGATCGAGCGCGTGTCGACGTTGGCGACGATCCGTTTGACTTTCATCGGGTTCCTTCACGAGTCGGGCAGTCTCGCGAAGCTACACCGGAATCGCGCGCGCAACCAGTGCGTCAGCGGCCGGCCGTCTCCAGGTCCGCGCAGCGCGGCCGCGCGGGCCGCGCACCGGGCTTGCCGGCCAGCCAGACGCCGACCGCGACCACGACGATGCCGACGTAGGTCGTCACCGCGATCCGGTCGCCGAACATCCACGCGGCCCACAGCAGCGTCACCGGCGGTTCGAGATAGACGAGCGTCGCCACGCGCGTCGCCGGCATGCGCTTGAGCAGCGCCCACAGCGACAGGTAAGCGATGAAGGTCGAGAACACCGTCAGCCACACGACCGACACCCACACGTTCGGCTGCGTCGGCACGTGCAGGTCGCCGGTGACGATCCCGCACGCCGCGAACAGCACGAGGCTCACGCCACCCTGCACGAACAGCGGCAGGAACAGCCCGTCCTCGTTGCTGCGCGCGGCCGTCAGCGCGCGGCGGCGCTGATAGATCGTCGCGATCGACAGCCCGAACGCGGACACCAGCGGCAGCAGGTACATGACGATCCCGACCGACCCGGCCGGCAGCGCATATTGGCCGCCGATCACGATGCCCACGCCGACGAACCCGACGACGAGCCCGGCCCACTGGCGCGCCCCGCTGCGCTCGCTGCCGCCGAACGACGTCATCGCCGCCGTGATGAGCGGCTGCAACGCCGCGACGATCGCGGCGATGCCCGGCGGCAGGCCGTGCTGGATCGCGACGTACACGCAGGCCAGATAGAGGAATTGCGACAGGAAACCGATCACCGCGTGATAGCAGATTTTCTCGAGCGTCAGGCGCCCGAGCTGCCGATTGAGGACGATCGCGAGGCACAGCGTGACGAGCAGGAACCGCCAGAACAGCAGGTTGAACGCACCGGCCGTCTCCGCGCCGAGCTTGGCGCCGATGAATCCGGAACTCCACGACAGGACGAAAACGAGTTGAAGCAGGAAGAGCTGCATGGCGCGACGGTTCTCAGAAAGTGGCCGAAGCCAGGCGCTGGTCGCCCAGATCGTCCGGCCGGATCGGTTCGAGCCCCAGGCGGCGGTACTGCAGCTCGGCGTCGTCCCTGAGGGCACGCCGCAGCGCCAGCCAGTTCACGGCGGTGCGCGCAATGCCGTCGTCCGACGCGAGATGCCAGAACCCGTTGTCGTCCTCGCGTGTGTAGGGGCAATGAAACGACAGCACCAGCGACATGCGACGCCCGGCCTCGACCGGTTCGACGCCATGAAAGAGCTTGCTGCCGTAGATCAGCAGCGCATCGCCCGCGTGGTCCAGGTTCGCGGTCCTCACGTGCCGGCGCTCGGGATCGTGGCGATCGAACGTCTCCGCCCTCGATTCGTAGAACAGAAAGTTGCCGCCGGCGTAATCGGCGCGATCCGACAGCACGATGTTCAGCACGAAGCTGGTGCCGTCGGTGTGCCACATGCCGAGTTGCGCCTTGCCGTCGCGCTGATCCGTCGGATAGTAGTAGTTGAACTGCGAGCGCGCGTTGGCCATCGGATACGGGATCAACGGCACACCGGCGAGGCGCGACACCCGCAGCAGGAACGCGCGATCGTGCATCATGTCGTCGATGAAGCGCGAGCGGTTCGTCACCGCACGCACGCGCTTCGAGATGATCCAGTTGCTGCTCGACGCGCTGCGTTCCAGCGCGCGGCCGATCTCGCGCAGCGCGTCGACCGCTTCGTCGGAAAACAACCGGCGCAGGTGACACACCGCATTCAGCGCATCCGAGCGCGTGCCGCGCATCGGCACGTCGCGATAACCGAGATCGTCGAGGTTGCGGCGGTAGCGCACCTCGTAGCCGTCGCGCAGGCACGCGCCGCTCCAGCGCATCGGTTCCGTCGATGCGTCGAGCGTGCCGCCGACGTTCGCGCCGACGGACAGCGACGTCCGCAGCGCCAGCGTCACCCGGCCGAACCCGCGCGCAAATACCGGCAATGCATGTCCCTTGTTCATCGCGTGCCTCGCTGTCGACGTTTCGCCATTCAGCCCTTGTACTGCGCAATCTGGTACACGACGCTGCCGTCCCCGCTATGCAATTCGTCGATCACGCGGCAATTGCCGTGGCTCAGGCGGACGTGGCGGAATTGCTCCGGCGTGTATTTCAGGCAGACATTGGTGATCAGATGCCCGTCGGCCCCCGCTTTCGACACCGGCTGCAGCGTGACCGCCACATGGAACTGGTCGCCGAGCAGATTGAGCCGCACGATCGAGACATGGTGCTTGCCGAGCGGCTCGAAGCCCTGCTGCCGGCTGACGATTTCGGAGAACCGCACCATGTTCTCGTTCTGGTAGAAGTCGTAGATGGGCTCTTCGCGCCCTTCCACGAGCAACTGCATCTCCGACACGACGTAAGTCGACTTGCCGCCGAGATTGCGAATCAGCCGGCCGATCGTCACCGGCAACTCGTTGCCTTCCTGGAACCCGAGCATCGTGATGAACGTCACGTCCTGGCCCAGGTCGATATGGTTCCACTGCACGTTCCGGTAATCGTCGGCGATGTAGTTGAAACAGCCGGGCGTTTTCAGGAACGGCATGATCGCGTGCCGCATCGCGTCTTCCGACGACTCGTTGATGTCGACGGCCGTGTAACGCAGATGATCCGGCCCGCCGCCGCTGACCGCTTTCATCAGCTCGGTCGTCTTGACCGGCTCGGGCCCCAGCTCGATGTAATGGACATGGCGGCCGCGCGACAACGTCGCGAGCCGCTCGCTCAATGCGCCGATCGCTTCGCGCAACGAACCCTTGCCGTCGCGATCCGCGCACAGCGCCGGGCTTCGCACGCCCAGTTCGTTCAGGTTGCGCATCAGCGCAAAGACTTCGCGCCCCGCTTCCCGTCGCCGCGCGTCATCGCCAGTGCGATGCAACGTCGAATATTTTTCGTGATTCTCGACCGTCCATACCGACTCCGCCTTCAGCTTCCTGTCCCGCACCAATGCATCTACGACAAAATCATTGATCGACATGAATCGTTCCCCGGATGCGTGCAACGCCCGACCGGCTGCCTGCCGTTGTCTGCCTGTTGACCCGAGAATAGGGATGCCCAATAATTCCGTCAATCGACATTACCTGAATCACTGATTCTGAAAAACAAAATCATGCCGCGTACCCTGGACGTCGACCTGCTGCGTACCTTCCACGCCGTCGCGAAGCTCGGCCGCTTCAAGGATGCGGCCGTTCATGTGAACCGCAGCCCGTCGTCCGTCACCGCGCAGATTCAGAAGCTGGAAGAGATGGTCGCGCAGCGGCTGTTTACGCGAAACAACCAGGCGGTCGAACTCACGCAGTTCGGCCACAAGCTGCTGAGCGACACCACCGAGTTTCTGTTGAGCCACGACCGGCTCGTCGAATCGCTGTCGCCGCAGATGCTGACCGGCAAGCTGCGGCTCGGCATCCCCGATTCCTACGCGGCGCATTTCATGGCGGAGTTCCTGCCGCGCTTCGCCGCCGACCGGCCGCTGCTCGAACTGACGGTCGAAGCGCGCTCCAGCGAAGAGTTGCAGCAGCTGTTCGCGCGCGGCCAGCTCGACATCACGATCGCCGTGGTGCCGAAAGCGCTGCCGCACGCCGAGCTGCTCAGCAAGACCCATCCGGTGTGGGTCGCCGCGCGCACCTTCAAGTTCAATCCCGATGCACCGCTGCCGATCGCGGTGCAACTGCAGGGCTGCCCATACCGCGATACCGCGCTGAATGCGCTGAAGAAGGCGAAGATCGCGCACCGGATGCTGCTCGAAAGCGCCAGTTCGCCGGCGGTCGAAGCGTGTATTGCGAACGGGCTCGCGGTCGGCCTGATCGAGCACGATCGCGTGTCGGGCAACCTGACGAGCCATGTCGCCGGCATCGTGCTGCCCGATCTGCCGCCGCACCTGATCACGGTGCTGACGGACGACAGCAATCGCGCCGCGCTGCATCTGCGCGACGTATTGAAAAGTACGTTCAGGATCGGATAGGGAAGACAAGGCCGGGAAACCGGCCTTGCAAGCAGAAACGAACCGCCGGAAAAACTGCCGCCGGCCCGTTGCAGGCCGGCGGCTTCCCGTCGATCAACCGCCGAGATACGCCTGCTTGATGCGGTCGTTCGCGAGCAGGTTCGCGCCCGTGTCGGCCAGCACCACGCGCCCCGTTTCGAGCACGTAGCCGCGATCGGCCACGCCGAGCGCCTTGTTCGCGTTCTGCTCGACGAGGAACACCGTGACGCCTTCGTCGCGGATCGTGCGGATGATGTCGAAGATCTGCGCGATCACGAGCGGCGCGAGGCCGAGCGTCGGTTCGTCGAGCAGCAGCAAACGCGGCTTGCTCATCAGCGCACGGCCGATCGCCAGCATCTGCTGCTCGCCGCCCGACATCGTGCCGGCCCGCTGCGTCGCGCGCTCCTTCAAGCGCGGAAACAGCTTGAACACGTGCTCGATGCCGTCGTCGATCTCGTGACGGCTCGCGAAGAAGCCGCCCATCTTCAGGTTCTCGAGCACCGTCAGGCTCGGGAACACGCGCCGCCCTTCCGGCGAGATCGCCATTCCCTGCCGCATGATCTGGTGCGTCGACATCGCGGTGATGTCGTTGCCCTCGAACAGCACGCGGCCCGACGACGCGCGCGGCGTGCCGCACACGGTCATCATCAGCGTCGTCTTGCCGGCGCCGTTGCTGCCGATCAGCGTGACGATCTCGCCCTTGTTCACCTCGATCGACACGCCCGCGAGCGCTTCGACCGCGCCGTAGTGCGTATGGACCTGTTCCAGCTTCAGCATCACTCTTCCCCCAGATACGCCTTGATCACGCGCGGGTCGTTGCGGACCGCTTCCGGCGTGCCGATCACGATCGGCCGGCCGTGCTCCATCACGAGGATGCGGTCGGACACGCCCATCACGAGGCTCATGTCGTGTTCGATCAGCAGCACCGATACGCCGAATTCACGGCGCAGCTTGTCGATCAGGTGCTGCAGCTCGATCTTTTCCTGCGGGTTGAGGCCGGCCGCCGGCTCGTCGAGCATCAAGAGGCGCGGCTCGGTGATCATGCAGCGCGCAATCTCCAGACGCCGCTGGTGCCCGTACGACAGCGTGCCGGCCGGCCGGTTGGCGACCGCCGTCAGCCCCATCCGGTCGAGCCACACGGCCGCGCGCTCGAGCGCTTCCTTCTCGGCGTGACGGTACGCGGGCGTCGCGAACAGGCCGTGCAGCAGCCCCGCCTTCACCTTGCGATGCTGCGCGACGAGCAGGTTCTCGACCACGGTCAGCGACTTGAACAGGCGAATGTTCTGGAACGTCCGCACCAGGCCCTTCAACGCGATCTTGTGGCTCGGCAGCCCGGCGATCGCATGGCCGTCGAGCACCACGTCGCCGCCGGTCGGCTTGTAGAAGCCGCCGACGCAGTTGAACACCGTGGTCTTGCCCGCGCCGTTCGGCCCGATGATCGCGAACACCTCGTCGCGGCGCACGTCGAAATCGATGCCGTCCACCGCGAGCAACCCGCCGAAGCGCATCTGCAGCCCGGCCACCTTCAACAGTTCTGCATTCGCGCTCATTGCGGCAGCTCCACGTGGGGACGGCTCGCGGGCAGCAGGCCCTGCGGACGCCACATCATCATCAACACCATCACCAGACCGAAGATCAGCATCCGGTATTCGGCGAACCCGCGCGCGACCTCCGGCAGCACGGTCAGCAGGATCGCCGCGAGAATCACGCCGAGCTGCGAGCCCATCCCGCCGAGCACGACGATCGCGAGGATCAGCGCCGATTCGATGAAGGTGAACGATTCAGGATTCACGAGGCCCTGACGCGCCGCGAAGAACGCGCCGCCGATGCCCGCGAACGCCGCGCCGAGCGTGAACGCCGACAGCTTGATGCGCGTCGGGTTCAGGCCGAGCGAACGGCATGCGATCTCGTCGTCGCGCAGCGCTTCCCATGCGCGCCCCATCGGCATGCGGATCAGGCGACTCGTCACGAACAGCGTGAAGCCCACCAGCAGCAGCGCGATCAGGTACAGGAAGATCACCATGTGCTCGCCGCTGTATTCCAGCCCGATCAGTTCATGGAAGGTCTTCGCGCCTTCGACGCTCGCCGAGCGCGCCATCTCGAAGCCGAACACCGTCGGCTTCGGAATGCTCGAGATGCCGTCCGGGCCGCCGGTGAGGCTCGTCAGGTTGTTCGCGAGCAGGCGGATGATTTCGCCGAAGCCGAGCGTGACGATCGCCAGATAGTCGCCGCGCAGGCGCAGCACCGGGAAGCCGAGCAGGAAGCCGAACGTCGCCGCGGCGATCGCCGCGATCGGCAAGCACTCCCAGAACGACAACCCGAAATACTGGTTCAGCATCGCGTACGTATAGCCGCCGACCGCGTAGAACCCGACGTAGCCGAGATCCAGCAGCCCCGCGAAACCGACCACGATGTTCAGCCCGAGGCCGAGGATCACGTAGATCAGCGCGAGCGTCGCGACGTCCACCGCGCCGCGCGAGCCGAAGAACGGCCATACGAGGCCAACGGCGAGCAGCACCCAGATGATCACGCGCTGTTGCTGCGCGCCCATCGTCGGCGCCGCCGGCAGCTTCACGGCCGCTTTCGCGCGCATCAGCCACGGCTTGAACAACTGGAACAGGAACACGGCCGCGACCGCGATCCACACCGGGCGCCAATGCGGCGTCAGCACGACCTGGTAACCATCGAGCTTCAGTTGCAGCCCGAGCACCGGAATCGTGAGGATCGCCGTCAGGATCGCGGCGGCCACGGCGTTCTTCAGCGCCTGGCCGAACGACGCGTCGGCGGCCGGGCGGCGAACGGAAATGACTTGACTCATCTGCGTCTCCCTCAAACCTTTTCGATGTCCGACTTGCCGAGCAGGCCGGTCGGGCGGAAGAGCAGGATCAGCACGAGCAGGCCGAACGCGACCACGTCCTTGTACTCGGCCGGCATGTAGCCCGCGGCGAAGGTTTCGGCCAGGCCCAGCAGCACGCCGCCGAGCATCGCGCCCGGAATGCTGCCGATCCCGCCGAGCACCGCGGCGGTGAACGCCTTGATGCCCGCGACGAAGCCGATATACGGATTCAGCTTGCCGATCGTCAGCCCGATCAGCACGCCGCCGACGGCCGCCAGCATCGCGCCGAGCACGAACGTGAACGAGATCACGCGGTTCGTGTCGATGCCGAGCAGGTTCGCCATCTTCATGTCCTCGGCGCACGCGCGGCACGCACGGCCCATCCGCGAATGCGAGATGAACAGCGTGAGCGCGATCATCAGCACGAGCGTCACGCAGACGATCAACAGGCGCGCATACGGAATCGTCACGTCGTAGTCGCCGCCGAGATGGATTTCGAACGCGCCGGAGATCAGCACGGGCACCGACACGTCGCGCGCGCCCTGGCCGATCTGCACGTAGTTCTGCAGGAAGATCGACATGCCGATCGCGGAGATCAGCGGCACGAGGCGCGGGCCGCCGCGCAGCGGCCGATACGCGACGCGCTCGACCGCGAAGCCGTACAGGCCGGTGACGATCACCGACACGATCAGCGCGGCGCCGAGCACGAGCGGCAGCGGATAGCCGGCGGAGATGCCGATGGCCGTCAGGGTCACGAGGCCCACGTACGCGCCGATCATGTAGATCTCGCCGTGGGCGAAGTTGATCATGCCGATGATGCCGTAGACCATCGAATAGCCGATGGCGATCAACGCATAGATCGCACCCAGCGTCAGGCCGTTGACCAGCTGCTGGGCGAATTGAGGAAAGAAGTCAGTCATGTGCGGGAAGCTCCCGTTGGCATTGGGTCGCATGCCGTCGCCGGATCACGGCGGTCGGCCGCGCGCAACGCACGGTGTCGTCTCGGGCCGCCCTCCTTGGCCGCGCACGGGGAATGCGCGGCCAATACGCACCCGCCCCGTCCGGGTTTCGGACAGGGCGGGCGCACGGGCGGGTACTCCGTCTTACTTGGCGGCGGTCTTCGTCGCGTCCTTGTGCCACGTGTACACGACGAACTTGAACGCCTTCAGGTCGCCCTGTGCGTCATACGCGACCTTGCCGATCGGCGTGTCGAACGTCGTCTTGTGCATGTACGCGGCGACCTTCGTCGGGTCGGTCGTCTTCGCTCCCGCGATCGAGTCGGCGATGATCTTCACCGCGGCGTACGCCGGCATCTGGAACGGGCCGTTCGGGTCGCGCTTCTTGTCCGCGAACGCCTTCACGAGCGCCGCGTTGGCCGGATCGGCCGAGAAGTCGGCCGGCAGCGTGACCAGCATGCCTTCCGAAGCCGGGCCGGCGATCGCCGTCACGTCCTTGTTGCCCACGCCTTCAGGCCCCATGAAGGTCGCCTTCACGCCCTGCTCGCGCGCCTGGCGCATCAGCAGGCCCATTTCCGGGTGGTAGCCGCCGAAGTAGACGAAATCGACGCCTTGCGACTTCAGCTTCGTGATGATCGCCGAGTAGTCCGAATCGCCGGCATTGATGCCTTCGAACAGCACGACCGGGATCTTCGCCGCTTCGAGGTCCTTCTTCACCGACGACGCGATGCCCTGGCCGTACGACTGCTTGTCGTGCAGGACCGCGACCTTCTTCGGCTTCACGTTGTTGATGATGTAGTGCGCGGCGGCCGGGCCTTGCTGGTCGTCACGGCCGATCGTGCGGAAGATGAAGTGGCGCTTCTTGCCTTCCGTCAGCTGCGGCGCGGTGGCCGACGGCGTGACCATCACGATGCCTTCGTTCTCGTAGATGTCCGACGCGGGAATCGTCGAGCCCGAGCACACGTGGCCGATCACGTACTTGATCTTCTGGCTGACGATCTTGTTGGCGACGGCGACGGCCTGCTTCGGTTCGCACGCGTCGTCCATCATCACGACTTCAAACTTGTTGCCGCCCGCACCGCCGGCCGCGTTGATCTGTTCGATCGCGGTCAGCGCGCCGGCCTTCACCATGTCGCCGTACTGGGCGACCGAGCCGCTCATCGGACCAGCGATGGCGATCTTCACGGTTTCCGCTTGCGCGGCGGCGGCGCCGGCGGCGAACAGCACGGCGGCGACGGAAATGGACGTAAGACGGGACAGCGTCATCTGGGAGCTCCTCGATGTTGTTTAGTCATACGGGCAAAGGCGGCATGACTTGCGCAATCGAACAGCACCCGGGGCGAGGACATGGGACACGCCCGAGACACATAGAAGACGGAACTCCAGCGGAATGTTGCGTAGCGGGGCCCGGCTCTTGCAGTCCCCGAAGGGGACGTCTGGTTCGGAAAGACATCGTGATGCGTCTTGCATTGCGCAAGCGTTTCGCCTGCCCCGCTTGCCAACTGCTCGTTCGGAGGGATGGTCCGACAGCCGTTGGCAAGGCAACCGAAATTATATGGGCGTTTTTTAATCGTCTGTCAAAAATGCCTGTCGACCGAGGGAAAACACGTAGGCTTTTGAGATAGGTGGGTGGCGATCGGGGCGCAACCCCGGGGAGGCGAGAACGTTTGCTTCGAGTGCAATCGGGTTGCTATTTTGGCAAGAAGGCGGCGCGGGTTCCTTGCTGGGCTTGGCGTTCGGCGATGGAGACTCCCCGGTGATGCGTTTTTTAGGTTGCCAAGGGCCCTGGTCGCTGGAAATCAATCGACTGATGATTGTGTGAGCACGCACCATGACGGGGCGCTCGGTGAAGCGGCAATCCTTACTGTTTATCTACGAAGCCAAACAATTTGAAAGCTTTTTGATATTTCCGTGAAATAATACGAACTCGCTTCTGCAATCCAGCCAGCCTCCCTGCAAGTCGCCTTCGCCGCGCCTCGCAGTCGCTTCAGGGCCGCTTCGACGCCCCCTCGTCGCTCAGCCGCCAGCCAGTGATCTGCCGTTTTTGTTCAATGCACATCACCTGCTTCGGATCGCCCATGAATTGCCCCATCCGCCTCTCTTCCGCCGCCGCGATCGCGTGCGCGCTTTCTGTTTCTGCCGCCCATGCCTCGGGACGCGATACGCTGACCGATCGGTCGGCCGGTGCGAACGTGTTTCGCTCGGAGCGGCGTGCGGCTGCTCGGGATGACGGGCATGCGGCGCGGATGAGCCGCCGACGGGTGCAGTTCGCTGCGCCTGCCGAACGTAGCCCGTTCGATACGCCGGATACGCGGCCGTTGCGGGTGACGAGCGACGCGCTGGTGGCGCCGCTGCCCGCTTCTTCCGGGCGTGAACCCGATTTCGTCTTGCCGCCGAACCGCGTCGCGCTCGGCGCGGGCGGGAGCGATAGCCTGGGTCGCGCAGTGCCCGGGTATGAGCAGCGCGAGCAGAACTGGAATGAATACCTGCGCGCGAACGGCTCGCGGCCTGCTGGAAGTGGCGGTTCGTATGCACCGCAGCGGCCGTACGATGCGCCGCGCGGTCCGCATGGGGCGCCGAATCCGTTCGATCCGTCGGTGCCGCAGCCCGAGACGCGGACGTTTTATGACAATGGATCGGGGACGAAGTGCACGGCTACCGGTGGTGCGGGGACGTCGCGGTCGTCTTGCGATATTGCTTGGTGAGGTGGGGTTTTGGGGTAGCTGCCGCTTAGGGCTGTCTACCCTGTCCGGCGCGCTGCGCGACGTTGCGCAGCGCGGTCGCCTCTGTCGGCGTTGCGCTTGCAGCTGCGGGATGATCACGCTCGCCAGACTCAATCTCGATCCGCGCGATGAGTAGCTCTAGATAACTCTATCCCACGAGCCGTTTTCCGCCCTCTCCGGTTCCACGAATACCCAAATCGAATGACACCGAGTGCAGCGATAATACGTTGCAGCGCCTGCCGCCCCCTGCCCCTCGGAATCAAA
Source organism: Burkholderia sp. E168m15 (assembly GCF_016586105.1). Lineage (NCBI taxonomy): Bacteria > Pseudomonadati > Pseudomonadota > Betaproteobacteria > Burkholderiales > Burkholderiaceae > Burkholderia > Burkholderia sp. E168m15. The sequence continues at coordinate 82,990 of NZ_BCPO01000102.1, read as the reverse complement.
AGGCGGCGGAACAATTTCCGCGAGAACTCCATTGGTAACGGCAACGTCGCGACGTTGCGAATACTGCTGATACTCTTGGCGCGATACGAATTGCTCGGGCGAACCAATCCCGAGACAGTAGTCGCATGCAGGAAGCAACTGCGCGATCACCCCATTGCCCTGCGCTTCGCTCCCTCGCTTCAACTTCTGCAATTGACCTCGCGGAATTTGTGCCTCGACACGCGCGCTTTCGTTGCCTAACCACACGCGCAGTTGCCGCAAATCAATGTCCCGATCACGATAACGCCGAAGCATGCTCTCAATATCTTGATCCACGGCTATCACACTCATTTATCAACCAGAGCACTCCAGTCGCCACGTCACGATTCGATTGCGCCAAAGAACCGATGATCATGGCGACTGCCGTGCGTCCGTCGAACAGTTCGATCAATAAACCATATCGGTCAAATCCGGTCGGCGATCCAGTTCGCGCCACCCGCTTCGCGCACAGCCCAAACGTCCCCGCAGATTTATTGCCCGCAAGGCAGGCACTGGCTCAGCCACGCGCGTTGCTTGCGCAGCTGTGTCGGGACACTGACTAGCACCGCGTCGTCCGCAACGTGGGCAAGATAGCCGTTGACCGCCTTGAGACCATCAAAATCGACACCCGAAAAATAAAAATCCGCACTTCAAAAAGACATCGGCCTGATGAAAATATTCTTCGAGATCGCGACACGAACAGGGCCAACTCGCTATCACGCCAAACGTGTATAGGCTTTGACTACCAAATAGACGTTTTCAGAAAACTTATTGAATACTCTTCCTAACATCACGCGTAAGCGTCGCCGTAATCCTTCGCTTTCCAAAAAATATCAGCCCCCGAACTTTTATATAGCTCATCAAGCAACTCAGAAAAACTTAACGCTATTATTGGACAACTCCCAACTACACCATGAACTTCGAAATTACTATCGTAACATCTTCCATTCCTTTCCTTGGAGGTATCAATGGATATGTAGTCACCGTTGTCTGTTTTACAGATTGCATACCACGAAAAAGAAATATCGTCCTCACACGGATCACCCACAATGATCATATTGGTTTGCAACACATCACCGGCAGGTAATATCTTGAAAGAAATATTATCTTTCCCGGGTCTGAACAAAATCACACCACCGCAAAGATTGTAGAATTCGACCATATCATTCGGATATGCCATGTCGGCATGTGGCAGCTGCGGTAGCTTTCCGCTCGCCGGCAACACTTGGCATCTACCATCGGATCTTATGATCTCGACAATTTCCTTAATCGACCTCATATGTCCCTCTAAAATTTCACCGGATCAAACTCACCCGTGTACAAATACTGATTCAACGCCCTGTAGTACGCATCCCTGCTCGCCTGCGGAACTTTTGCAGCATCAAACATTTGCTCGGACAGCGCCTGCATTTCTCGATTGCTTACGGCTTCCCAATCAACTTTTCCACCAACTGGGCGCCCGGTTTTCATAGTCAACCAATCTCGGTACGCAGCCTTTGTCGCAGCATGCGACTCAGCGGACAAAGCAATTGTTGGCGATTTAATCGGATATTTCCCACCGTAATCTGGAACATTCTTGGCCATCCATACATCGAGTACTCCATGGTGGTTTTCTAAAGGCGAATTGCTTGGTCGATATGGAACAACATCGTACTCTTTAACGTCCTCGCAGCCGCTCAATCCCAGCGGATCAACCCACGCGTCTGGCGCGTGCACATAGCCTTGCGTTCTAAATCCACCTTCAAGGCCAATCGGATCGCAACTAAGATACTGCCCTGAATCTGGATCGTAGTATCGATTCAGGTTGTAGCACAGTCCCGTCTCGTCGTCGGCCCATTGACCGGGAAAACGCAACGTCGTATCGATTGAAATTGCCGCGCCCTGCGCATCGTTCGCTGCTCGTCTGGCCGGCAGCGGTTTCCCCCACAGCGAGTACGCCCCCTTCCACACAGTCGTGCCATGTTCGTCGAACGCCGCCTTTGGCAAACCGACCTGGTCCGTCAGAATTGAAAAGATACCGCTGTCGGTCTCCTGCGCGAGCGGCGAGAAACTGCCCGGCTCGATATGCCAGGTCACGACTTGGCCCGTCGTACCATCCCGCTGCTCGATCCAGCGCTCGGCAAGCATCGGACCGTCCCACAGGAACCTCACCGTTTCACGGCCGCCGACTTGCTGCTTCTCGATCCGGCGATTGAAAGCGTCATAGCGATACGCCCAAACACCGCGCTCGGGCGTAACGACCTTCACGAGCCGATTGAGGCCATCCCACGTGTATTGCCACGTTTTCGGCCTGAACCCCGGCTGTTCGACCGTCTTCTCGATCGTGCGGCCACGTGCATCGTATTGATAGCGTGCGTAGCCAACCTGTTCCGGCAGACCTCCGCGGCGATAGTGGTGGGCATCCACAGGTGCCCGTTGCCCGTGCGCGGCAATGTTCATCACAGCGTCATAGCGGAAGTGCTCGCTTGGCTGCAGCAGACTTTCTGCGGAGATGATCTGGCCGCGCTCATCGCGCTGGTAGGTGAGCGTATCCGCGCCGGTGTCCACTCGCTCCAGTTGTCCGGCTGCGTCGTAGTGATAGACCTGCCGCGTCAATTGCTCGAGCGCCCGGGCCGGATCGGCTTGCAACGCATCGAAGGCTACGGCAGGCCCTGCAATCTGCCGGCGTATACGGCCGAGCGCATCGTACTGTTGCTGCGCGACAAAATCTCCCGCCTGCCGCCCGATCTCGCGCCCTAAGCCATCGCGCCGGATCGTCAGCCCGGCGACCTGCGTGAGCGCACCCAATGCATCATAGGCATAGGCCGTCTCCCGCCGAGGCGTCAGCCGAAGGCTCCGCTGGCCGTCCGCGTCGTAGACGTGCCTCAACAGTTCGCCATGCTGATCTTCTCCGATCAAGCGGCCATTCCTGTCGTAGGCAAAGCGCGTCACGTGAACGTGCTCGCCCTGGACCTCCGCCGACGCCAGTCGTCCGCTCGCATCGTAGCGGTAAGCAAGCTTCACGTCGCCGGCATCGATCTCGACGAGCCGGTCGGATGCATCGTACGTATAGCGCCACTGGCCACCGTCGGGCAGTGTCTTCGCCAGCAGGCGGCCGACGGCATCGCGCTCATATCGAGTCGCGCGGCCGCCCCAGTCGATCTCGGCCGCGAGACGCCCGGCCGCGTCGTAGCGGTACGTGTAAGTCTCTCCCAGAGCATTGATGACCTTCGTCAGCCGGGTGGCATGGTCGTACTCGAAACGCGTTGCATGACCGGCCGCGTCGATCGACGCCGTAAGCAAATCGAACGGGCCATAGGTTCGCCGGATCGTACGTCCGAGCGGATCGATCCACTCGACGGGCAGGCTCTCGCTGTTATATCGCGCCCTCGACACCGAGCCATCGGGGCGCGTGATCGCGCTCAGCAGACCGCGCGGATTTGCCGGGCCGTCAGCATAGTCGTAACGCGTCACGTGCCCATCGGGCGACGTCTCCTCCAGCAGCCGACCCAGTACGTCTATCCTGCGCCTGAAGCGCGCACCTGTCGGCAACTCGATGTCGGTCAGCCGCAACCGGTCATCGTAGTCCAGGCGCGTCTCGCGATCACCCTGAACCACCCGCAGCAGTTCGCCTCGGGGGCCGTAGCGATAGGCAGTTCTGTTGCCGTCCGGCTCGGTGCGAGCAATCAATCGATACAGATGGTCATACTCGAGCCTGATCCGGCCGCCGTTCGGCAAACGCGTGCCGGTAAGGCGCTGCTCGTCGTCATAGTCGAACTCGACCATCCTCCCCGAGCTTTCGACGACCGAAGTCAGTTGACCACGCTCGTCGTATCGATAGTCCGTCCGTCGACCCAGCGGATCGATCCGGGCCATCAAGCGACCAAGCTCCCATTCGGAGCGAGTGCAATGGCCGAGCGGATCGGTTTCGGCCGTTACGAGACCTTCATCGTTATAGTCATAGGTCCATTCTCCGTCGACATCGATCACCCGTGTGCGACCGGCCTCGTAGATGAACCGACCTGTGTGATAACCCTGCTGCGTGCCGGTCTCGACGACACGACCAGCGGTGTCGTACCGATATCGAACGTCGGTCTGGTCCGTATCCCGCCACTGGGTCATCCAGCCGTGTTCGTCATACGCGTAGTAGAACTGGCCAAACTGGAAGCTCGCCACGTGGGTAAGCATGCTGTTCTGGTAGTCGTAGTCCACGAGTGTCCGGGAACCGCCGTCCGCATCGTGAAGAACGATCCGTTCCAGCCGTCGGTCGCGCCCGTGACAAACAATCTCGAGCCGATAGCCGTCGCTATGGGCCATACCACTCAAACGGCCGGCAATATCGTACGAGAGAACGATTGCGTTACCGTCGAGGTCCTCGATCCGTTCGAGGCGAGACGAACGCCCATCGACGAGCGGCGCGAAAATACGTAGTTGCCGCGTATCGCGATCGAAGATGCGCGGTTCGAGCCGGCTTCCGACCAGCCGATAGCGCGGCTCGCGCAGGTTGATGCCGTTGAGCGCCATATCCGGCGCGTCAAAGCCGATCACCAGGCCGGCGCCGTCGTGGAATCTCACGAAGCGGCCGCCATCGAACGTCAGTTGTTGCGACCAGTTGTCCGACCAGCGGTGACCGAGCAATCCATGGTCGTCCGATCGAGTCCGATAGCGTCGCTTGAACTCGAGAGGCAGGATGCCGGGAATGACGAGATCCGTACGGATCTCGAGCATTTCGCCGGACACCGGATCAACCGGGTCCTTGCACGTCGGCCGGTTCTCGTCCTTGATGCCCTTCTGTTCCGCGGATCGGGTGGGCTCAGGCTTGAATTTTTCGCGCAACCCCCGCAGCCCCTTGCCGGCAAATTTTCCGACTCCGCCTCCTACGATCCCGCCGAGCAAACCCGCCAGGAATTCCTGAGTCGCGGACAACTCCGGGTTCTTCGGACCGTAGTGTCCAGTCGTCTTGTCGATCCAGATGCTGTTGCGCCCCGAATTGACCTTGCCGCTACAGTGCGTTTCGTGGCCGATCCGCACCAGCGGCAGACCGTTGACGAACACGGTCTTGCTGCCGTCGACGAGTGCCTGCGGCACGCCGGAATGGTGATCGCATTTCACCAGGTCCGTGACACGCGCCACCTTCTTGCCTTCGAAGTACACGTTGCTCGAACCGGTGACGATCTCGCCACAGTTGCTGCCCATGCTCTGGCTCGCCGACGCGAGCGCACTCCCCAGCGTCAGGCCGCCCGCCATGCACGCGCCGACGATCAGCGCGCCGGCGAGTCCACCGGTTGCCACGGTCGCCGCCACTGCCACGCCAATCGCGACTCCCACGGCAATGCCGGCGAGAATCCCCATAAAACCCGACGAGTGCGCGATCCGATCGCCAATGCAGGCGGGGTGCGGATCGCCGCGACCGATCGTGAGGCCGAGCGCGTCGCCAACCTGCGTGAATTCCTTCGATAGCCAGCCGGTCACGCCAACCTTGTCGAGCGCCCACGCACCGCCGACCGCAATCGCCAGCGGAAGCATGACGGTGCCCGCCGCAATCGCGCCCGCGCCCAGTGCCGCCCCGCCGGTCGCCCCACCCGCGAGCGCCGTACCGGCGGCACCCAGCCCGGCGGCCGTCCCCTCGACGGCGGTCAGGCCCGCATCGGCGCCGAGCATCCCGTAGTTGAGGTGCTCGTAAAACGGCTGCTCGGCCGCTTTCGCGGCTTCACCGTCCTCCAGCCCGGCGATCTGATCGAGACGCTCCTGGGCGCTGCCGCTCGGCTCGTTGTAGTTCGGCGTGTCCGACATTGCGGCCTCAGACCGGATCGCGCAACTGAAGGCTCTGAATCACGGTCCGGATTTGTTCGCGCTGTGTGTCGCTCAGCGTACCGGGCGCGGTGAAGGTGAGCATCAGGACAACCTGCCCGTATTCCACCATCGTCAACCGCTGATGAATGAGCGCCTGGTTGTTCGTCCAGGTGAACTCGTGCACGTGTGCAGCGCGCCCGGATACCGTGGCGTCTTCATTCGCCACCTCGGCGTAATCGGGAACCTGCTTCGCCACTTTCCGGATTTCGCTCGTCACATATTCGGCGAACTTCATGCCCCACGGCAGCCGCTCGCGCGTGATCACGAAACTCACGCCCTCCGTGCCAGTCGCCGCCGACACGAACACGTTCATCGTTTTGTCCTGCCATTCCACGGGCAGCGCCAACGTGCCTTCCTGCATCTGGTACATGCTTTGTTATCCTTATTGGTTATTGGTATTAGCCGTTCTTCGGGTTGATGTCGGTTCGAGCAGCCTGGATATTGATATTGCCGTCATCCAGATGGATCACCGACTCGCCCTTGTAGATGTCGATCGAGTCGGCTGTCATGTGGATCCGCGTGCCGCCGTCGCCGCCGATCTTGATCCAGAGTTCCTTGGCTTCCAGCGTGTGCACACCCTGCGGAGTCTGATGCAGCGTATTGCCCTGCACGACAACGTCCGACAGGTTGCCAACCGCGATGGCCGTCGTATGGTTGCCCTTGCCCACCTCGACGGTCCGGTCGCCTTTGAGAACCTGAGTCCACTGAGCGTCCTCGACCACGGTATGCATGTCCTTCTGCGCATGCATGTAGAGCATCTGCGCACCATTGACGTCGCTCATCAGCAACTCGTTCGACCCCTGCCCCTTGTGCGTCTGGCTCTTGATCCCCATCGTCTGGCCGGCCGCGCCGTGATACGGGTTGCCCTGCTCGCCGTTGAACACGCGGCCGACGATCACGGGGTTATCCGGATCGCCCTGATTGAACGCCACCAGTACTTCCTGCTTGATCCGCGGAATCGCGGCCGCGCCCCAGCCGTCGCCCGCCCACGGCTGCGACACGCGCACCCACATCGAATCGGAGCCGTCCTTCTTGCCGCGCCGATCCCACGGGAAATGCACTTTCACCGCGCTGCCGTTCGTATGAATTTCCTCGCCCTTCGGCCCGACGACGATCGCCGACTGCGTGCCGTGAATCACCGGCTTCGGCGTCGCGCGCGGCGCACGGTACGGAATCTTCTTCGGCAACAGCGAGAAGCTGTTCCGGTACGGCAGCTTCGCGCTGTGCTGCGTATAGTCGTTCACGGCCTCGTGACGCACGTGCAGGATCACGTACTCCTGGTTGTTTTCGAGGACGGGATGATTCGCGACGGTCACGGCGCCCGCCGTGGTCATGCGCCACGCGTAGCCGCCGCCGGTATAGCGATGGGCTTGCGCCTCCTCGGCCTCCATCGCGAAACGGGCGTAGCGGTTGCCGTCGTCGCCGTGGTCGTACAGCGACTGGTGCTCGAACCGCTCGGTCGCGTCGAGCCGCGCATGCTTGAGGTTTTGCGGGCCGGCCTCCACCAGCATCAGCGGCGACGACGGATTCTGGTGATTGAAGTCGCGGAACGTGACCTTGCCGACGCCGAAGCGCCGGCCTTCGTGCAACTGGTCGATGCCGCTGTCTTCGCTGGCCTCGGTCGCGGCGAACGGCACGGTGGCGAGCCCGTCGATCGGGCGGAACAGCAGGTTCGTGTCGCCGATCACGAGAAAGTGCTTGTCCTTCTCGTAGCGGTGCGTCCAGATGAGCCCTTCCTGCTCCATCAGCCGCGCGCAGAAGTTGTAGTAGCTCTCCTGGTACATCACGACGTACTCGAGCGGCTTCTGGCTGGTCCGGATGTCGAACGTGAAATCGGAAAACCCGTGTTCCTGGAAGATCTCGGTGAGGATGTCCTGCGCGGTCTTGTTCTGGAAGATCCGGCAGTCGGTCGAGCGCGTCAGGAACCAGAACCACGGCACGGCCGTCAGGTGGTATTGCGTGACGTTGCCGGGGTTGCCGGCGCGATCGAACGACGCGACGTAGCCGTCGAAGTAGCGGTCGTTGTCGCCGCCGCCCGCCGCCACGACGCGTTCGAGCGTCGACAGGCGCGCCTGCTGGTCGAAGCGGATCTTGACCTGCTGGCCGATCAGGTCCTCCGGGCGCAGGTCGTGGCGATGCGACAGCAGGTCGAGATGGATTTCCGGCAAGCGGTTCACGTGCTCGTCGACGACGGCCGCGCTGACCAGCAGCACATCCGGGCCGAGCGGCGTATCGAGCGTGACGTAACGATTGAGCTGGGTCAGGCGCGCGGGGTTGGCGGCGCCGTTGATCGCGTCGGCGATGGCGCCGGGCGTCTTCTCCATCAGCGAGAAACCGGTCTGTGCGAGCTGCAGCGCGCGCTGGACGGTGTCGACGTGCCCGGCCAGCCCCGCGAGCGGCCCGAGGCTGCCGGCCACACTCGACGCCACCGGGCCGGCGAGGCCGCCGAGCGCACTCAACGAGCCGAACGCACCACCACCCAATCCACTGGGAATACCCCCATTCGGAGCGAAACTCATTCTTGTTCCTTGCGTGTGATCTCAGGTTCCATCGGCCGGCTCGCCGGTCCGCAGCCACGATAATGTAGGGTAAAACCCGACCGCTTGAAAGTCTCCGGCAAACGTTTGCTTTCCGACCCTTAAAATCGGAAAAACGGACCGGCAGCCGGACGCGAGACCGCGGTCGCCCACGGCCAGGCAGCACGACGGTCGGCAATGGAAACCGTGTCACCCCGCATGTCTCGACAGGCCGCACGGCGCGGGACACGGCGGCGATCAACGGATGCTGGAGTATCCGCGTGACAATGGCGGGAAACAGCTGAGACTGACCGCGCTAGGGCCTTCCCGGGTCAGTGTTTGAACGAACATACTAGAGACGACCTCCTCGTCGGCAAGCGTGCAATCGCCATCCCGGCGCACCACCCTCATCGCGGCGAAACCACGATCGCCGCCCGCCGATTCTGCGCCCGCCCTGCCGGCGTCCTGTTATCCCCGACCGGGTCGAGCTTCCCTTTTCCGACGATCGCAATCCGCTTCGCATCCAGCCCGACGTCAACCAGCTCGACCGCAACGACTTCCGCTCGCCGCCTGGACAACTCGGCGTCGTAAGCAGCCGTCCCCTCGTCATCCGAGTACCCGTACACGCGCACTCCGTTGATCCCCGCCGACCGCAAGGTCCGCCCGATCCGTTCCACGATCCGGCGCACATCCGGCTTGAGGTTGTACCGGTCGAAATCGAACAGGATCGGCCCGGTCGACCCGAATTCGAATCCCTGTCCAGTCTCCTGGAACCCGGCCGACTTCAGCGCCGTCACCTGCGTCTGCGTCAGCCCCCGATGAAGCGGCGGCGGCGTCTGGCAGCCCACCAGCAGCATGCACAGCAGCAGCGCGCTCCCGACGCACGTCCGCCCCGTGCTCACAGGAAACGAGTGGTTCATTTTGCCTCCCCTTCCATCGCGCCCGCCCTGCAGGCGCTTCTTTTAACCGCCGCCGCGGCCTCGCCCGCGGCGCGAGTCGATCGAGCTCAAACCGGCCCTGCAACGCTCTCCGCCAACTGCCACGATCCCGGCCGCGCACGCTTGGCGCGGTACATCGCGATATCCGCCGCGCGCAGCAAGCCGCTCGCGTCCAACGCGTGATCGGGATACAGCGCAACGCCGGCACTCATCATGGTGGCCACCACGCGGCCGTCGGACAGCTCGATCGACGGTGCCATGCCGGACAAAATCTCGTCGGCGATCCGGCACACGCTGCCCGCTTCAGGCACCGCCGCCAGCATCACCGCGAATTCGTCGCCGCCCAGGCGCGCGACGAGATCGGTCTCTCGCACCCGCGTGCGCAGCCGCGATGCGATGTCGATCAACACCGCGTCCCCGGCGTCGTGACCGAAACCATCGTTGATCTCCTTGAAGCGGTCGCAGTCGAGATAGAGGACGGCGACCCGCTGCCCCGTCAACGTGGCATCGCAAAGCGCAAGCGCGAGGCGCGACTCGAACTGCACGCGGTTGGGCAACCCCGTGAGCGCATCGTGCGTCGCCTTGTGCTCGAGCGACGCGTTCTCGTCGCGCAGCGTGTTCTGCCAGTCTTCGAATTCGTCGAGCAGCGCGTTGAAGTCGTCGCCGAGCTGGTTCAGTTCCGCGATCGCCGCCGGCTCGACGCGCCGCGCGAACGCGCGCTCGCGCCGCACCGCGTGCGCGACGCCGGCCAGCGCGCGCAGCGGCGAAACGATGTCGCGCAGCAGGCGTTTCGAACTGACGTACGCGCCGAACACGCTGACGGCCAGGCAGCCGAGAATGCCGCCGACGCCGCCGAGCAGGAAGCCGAAGAACTGGTGGCCGCGGCCGCGCACGACGACGTGGCCGACGATGATGCCGTCGTGCATCACCGGGACGGTCACCGGCCCCGGCAGCGCCACGTCGGCCACCGCGCGCTCGAGCCGCGCGAGGCCGTTTCCGGCCGGCAACTGCCACGTGGCGAACAGTTGTCCCTTGCTGTCGGTGACGACCACCTGCGCGACGTCCTCGTCGCCGGCGATCATCCCGATCGCCTCGTTCGCCGCGACGCGATCGCCGAACACGAGCGCCGCCTCGACCGTATAACCGAGCGAGCGCGCCAGCAGGTTCAGGTTGTTGCCGGCATACGCGCGCAACGCGATCACGGCGACGACGATCAACGACACGGCGGCCATCGTCACCGCGACGAACGCGAGGCGCAGGTGCGCGCGCCGCAGCACGCTTTGCAGCGTCGGGCGCGGCGGGCGCGAAGCGCGAATGGGAGGCACGGCGCGTGTCATGGCGTCACCGGCCGTCGTGCGAGATTGAGAACGTTCGGATGCACGCGCACGCCGCTGCGTGCGACGGCGTCGAGATTGATGTCGAACGACACGCGGTCGCCGTCGACGTCGAGACAGAACATGCCGCCCGCCGTGCAAGACGGATCGTGTTCCGCGATCGTCAGCACCGGATGGCCGGCCAACGCGGCTCTCACCCGCGCGCGCGCGTCGTTGCTCAAGGCGCCCAGATAGACGACGTCGCACGCGATGCCGAGCGACGGATCGTCGGAGCGCACGCGTTGCACGTCGAGCACCGTCGAGCCGGCCTGCAGCGTGTCGGTCAGGCCGCCCGCATAGTCGGGCCTGCCGGTCACGCACAGATGCAGGCGCACGGGCGTGGTCGGCCAGCGCGTGAAGCTGATGATGCCGAGCACCACCTGACGCACGGCCGTGTCGTGTGACGAAAAGGCGGAACCTGTCGGGCTGGCCGGCGTGGCGGTGGTGGCAACTTGCACCGCATCGACCGCGGTCTCGTCCATCACGGCAGGCGCGCCGGCGACGACCGGTACGGCGCTCAGAACGCAAACGATTGCGGCAAACGCATGGCGGAACGTGGCGACTCGGCCCCACTGGCCGGACGCCTTTCGCGCGGCGAATGCCGCCGCACACGCTGGCGTCGATGCGACCGCAAGACTCGCAGCCGCCGCGCACACACTTGCATCCATGATGGAAACATCTGCCGCAGTCGTTCCCGGCCCCGCCTCCTGCCTGCCATGCGCGTGCAGGCACCGTATCACGCGCACGATTCCTTCCATCTTAGGTAAAAATTCGTATCCCAAACCAGTGGGATACACCCGCGAATCCTGCCGGAAAGCATGCCGAACCGGTGCTGCGGCAACCCACGGCGGTCCGGTGTCGGCGTCGGCACATTGATCTGCGGATTGAACCCCGGCTCACGGCAAACTTCATCCATCCGCCAGTCACGCATTCAAGCATCTCGCGGGCGTCAAACGGCTCGATCCGCCATGCGTGTACGCTCCACGGCCGTACGGGCCACGCGGTGGACAATGAATCGATATCGACGAGAATGTCCGCTCGTCCCGCGGCCATACGTCGGAATGCCGGATCCAGCCTGCACAACGGAGCGTCATGAAAATCGAAAACTCGGAACTCGAAGCATTCGTCGCCGTCGCGGAACTCGGCACGTTCCATCGCGCGGCGGAAAAACTGAACCTGACCCAGCCGGGGCTGTCGCGCCGCATCCAGAAACTCGAGCAGACGCTCGGCGTCGAGTTGTTCCAGCGCACCACGCGAAGCGTGACGTTGACGGGTGTCGGCCGCCAGTTCCTGCCGATGGCGCGCGAGCAGATCGCGCAGCTCGGCATGATGCTGTCGTCGATCCAGGACATCGCGCAAAAACGTTACGGCAAGGTGCGGCTCGCGTCGATCCCGACGATCGTCGCGCAGGCGCTTCCCGACGTACTGCGTCGCTACGCCGCAAAGTATCCGCACGTCGCCGTGCAGATCCTCGACGGCAATCACGACTTCGTGCTGTCGCAGGTGCGCGCGGGCATCGCCGAATTCGGCGTGAGCCTGCATCCCGGTGACGACGACGATCTCCTGTTCGAACCGCTCTTCACCGACCGTTACGTGCTCGCGGCGCACAACGACGATCCGCTGGCGCGCGCGGACGCCGTCACGCTCGGGGAGTTGCGCCAGGCGAAGCTGATCATCGGCGGTCGCGACAGCGGCAACCGCCTGCTGCTCGAAATGCTGATGGGCCAGGAAGCGGTGCGAGCCCGCTGGTTCTACGAAGTCGAGCACATCTCGTGCGTCGCGGCGCTGGTGGCGGCCGGGGTCGGCTGCGCGATCCTGCCCGAGAGCGCACTGCGTGCGTACGGCTCGCCGGCGGTGCGCGCGGTGCCGATCGCGAGCCCGACGATCGAGCGCACGGTCGGCATCGTTCGGCATCGCGGCATTTCGATGTCCAGCTTCGCGGGCGACCTCCAGGCGCTGGTGAAGGCGTCGTTCGCGTGACGCCGCGGGGCGGCACGGCGGCGCGCCGCATTGATGCCGGTTTCGCATGAATCGCGAGCCGAACGGCATTGGACACCCGAAAAATGGCTGGGGACGATGGGGGCGAACATGAACGACGGAAACGGGTAACGCCCCGAATCCGGACGGATTCAGGAGGAACCACCATGCATTTCGACGTGATCCTGCGTCGCGGCGAGTTGATCGACGGCACCGGGGCCGCACGCTTCGAAGCCGATCTCGGCGTGACCGGCACGCGCATCGCGGCGATCGGCGACCTGGGCGGTGCGACGGCCGCGCATACGGTCGATGCGAGCGGCCTCGTCGTCGCGCCGGGCTTCATCGACAGCCACACGCACGACGACGCGTTCGTGCTGACCGATCCCGACGTCGAGCCGAAGGTCGCGCAAGGCGTCACGACGGTGATCGCCGGCAACTGCGGCATCAGCCTCGCGCCGCTGCTCGCCGAAAGGGACGTGCCGCAGCCGCTCGACCTGCTGGGCGCGTGGCAGGCGTTCCGCTTCCCGTCCTTTCGCGCCTATCTCGACGCGCTCGACGCCACGCCCGCCGCCGTCAATACGGCGGCCCTGATCGGCCACTCGACGCTGCGCGTGCGGCACATGGCCGATCTCGATCGCGCGGCCAACGCGGCTGAAATCGCGGCGATGGCGGCCGACGTGCGCGAAGCGATGGCGGCCGGTGCGTTCGGCGTCTCGTCGGGCACCTTCTACCCACCCGCGGCAGCCGCGACGACGGACGAACTGATCGACGTGTGCGCACCGTTGCGCGAGACGGGCGGCGTGTTCGCGACGCACCTGCGCGACGAAACCGACGCGATCATCGCGTCGCTCGACGAAGCGTTCTCGATCGGCCGCGCGCTCGACGTGCGCGTCGTGCTGTCGCATCACAAGGTGGCCGGCAAGGCCAATCACGGCCGCTCGGTCGAAACGCTCGCGCATATCGACGCGCAACGCACGCGTCAACCGCTGTGTCTCGACTGCCATCCGTATCCGGCCACGTCGACGATGCTGCGCGCGGATCGCATCCATCAGTCGTCCCGCGTGATCCTCGCGTGGTCGAAGCCGCATCCCGAACTCGCGGGCCGCGACTTCCATGAACTGCTGCCGCTGTTCGGCGATTCGGTCGACGCCGCGATCGACGCGCTGCGCCCCGCCGGTGCGATCTACTTCGTGATGGACGAAGCGGATGTCGAGCGCATCGTTCGTCACGAACTGACGATGGTCGGCTCCGACGGCCTGCCCAACGACATGCGCCCGCACCCGCGGCTGTGGGGCACGTTCCCGCGCGTGCTCGGAGAATTCTCCCGCGAGCGCGGCCTGTTCCCGCTCGAAACCGCGGTGCGCAAAATGACGGGGCTCACCGCCGAGCAGTTCGGCATCGCCGAACGCGGGCGGCTCGCGGTCGGTCATTACGCCGATCTCGTCGTGTTCGACCCCGTCCGCGTGATCGACCGTGCGACGTTCGCGAGCCCGACGCTGCGCCCCGAAGGCATCGAGCACGTGTTCGTCAACGGGCAGGCCGTGCTCGAACATGGCCGGCACACCGGCACGCGTCCCGGCCGGGCGCTGCGCCGCGACATCTAGAACCGGCCGATCGGCGGCGCGCGCTCGCGCGGTCGCGGCAGCCGCCCCGAAGGCCACCTGCACGGAGTCACCATGACGAATCCCAACGGCGCCGCCACGCCGCGCGGCATGCAAGCCGACCCGCCCACGCACGCGCAAGCCGCCGCCCCCGGCCTCGATGCACTGTATGCACGCCTGAGCCGGCGCATCATTCCGCTGATCCTGGTCTGCTATTTCTTCGGCTATCTCGACCGCGTCAACGTCGGCTTTGCGAAGCTGCAGATGGTGACGGACCTGCACCTCACGGACGCTGCATACGGCGTGGGTGCGGGCCTGTTCTTCGTCGGCTACCTGCTGCTGCAGGTGCCGGCCGGCTGGCTCGTGCGGCGGATCGGCGTGAAGCGCTGTCTCGCCGGCTCGATGCTGACGTGGGGCATCGTGTCGGTCGCCACGCTCACGACCCGCGACACCGCGAGCTTCTACGCGCTGCGCTTCCTGCTCGGCGTGACCGAAGCGAGCTTCTTTCCGGCCGTGATCGCGTACTTCAGCGTGTGGTTTCCGTCGCACCGGCTCGCGAAGGTCATGGCGTTTCTGTTTCTCGCGATGCCGCTCGGCGTGATCGTCGGCGGCCCGCTGTCCGGCTGGATCATGGACGCCACGCACGGCGGCTTCGGGCTGCGCGGCTGGCAGTGGATGTTCCTGATCGAAGGTCTGCCGGCCATCGTGCTGGGGGTGTACCTGCTCGCCCGTGTCACGGAGCGGATCGACGATGCAACCTGGCTGACCGATACGGAAAAGCGGATGATTCACGCGGAGATGGCGCAGGAAGCGGCCGGCAAGCGCACCCGCCTCGGCGCCGCATTGCGCGAGCCGACCCTGTGGCTGCTGTTCGCGACGTCGTTCCTCTACAACATCGGCAACTACGGGCTCGTGTTCTGGATGCCGACGATGATCAAGGCGCTCGGGTCGTCGAGCAACCTCCAAATCGGCCTGGTCAGCGCGATCCCGTATCTGGTCGCGTCGGTCGCGATGGTCGCGAACGCGCAGCATTCGGTGCGGACCGGCGAGCGCCGCTGGCATACGGCGCTGCCTGTCGCGATCGGCGGCATCGCGCTGCTCGCGAGCCTCGGCATGCGCACGCATCCCGTGCTCGCGGTCGCGTGCCTGACCGTCGGCGTGGCCGGCATCATGAGCACGCTCGCGATGTTCTGGAGCCTGCCGTCGCGAATTCTCGCGGGAGAAGCGGCCGCGGGCGGCGCCGGGCTCGTCAACATCGGCGCGGCCGTCGCGGGTTTCGTCGGCCCGACGCTGATGGGCTATGCAACCGGATTGACGGGCAGCACCGAGCTCGGTGTCGCGCTGCTCGCCTTCACACTGTTCGCCGCCGCTGCGCTGATCCTGTCGATTCCGCGCCGGCTCATGGTGCGCACGTGAGCGCGGCGCCATCGATGCGCAGCGCGCTGGCGTTGGCGGCGACGGTGCGCGCCGGGCAGGTGAGCGCGATGTCGCTCGTGCAAGCCGTGCTCGCCGACATCGCCGCCCGCGACAGCGCGATCAACGCGTGCGCAGCCACCTTCGACGAGCGAGCACGGCGCGATGCGCTGCGCATCGACCGCCTCGTGCGGGCCGGACGCGACCCGGGCCCGCTGGCCGGCGTGCCGTTCCTCGTGAAGTGGAACATCGACGTGGCGGGTTATACGACGGTTGCCGGATCGCCAGCGCGCGCGGCATTGCCGCCCGCCGTCGCCGATGCGACGATCGTTGCGCGAATGTGCGCGGCCGGCGCGATCCCCATAGGGGCGACGCAGATGGATGAACTCGCGTGCGGCGCCACCGGCGTAAATCCGCACTACGGCGCGGTGCGCCTCCCGGCCGACCCGACACGCATGACAGGCGGCTCGTCGAGCGGCTCGGCCGCCGCGGTCGCCGCCGGCTACGTGCCGCTCGCGCTCGGCAGCGATACCAACGGCTCGGTCCGCGCACCGGCGGCGCTGTGCGGCGTATGGGGGTTCCGGCCCGGCGACGGACGGCTGTCGCGGGCCGGCTGCCTGCCGTATGCCGACTCGCTCGATACCGTCGGCGGGTTCGCGAACGATGTCGACGATCTTGCGGTGCTGTATGACACGCTGCGCGAAACGCATGCACCGCGCGCGCAACGGCCGCGCGATCCGGCCGCCCCGCTTCGCGTCGCCGTGCTGACCGGCGATTTCGAAACACATGCCGATGCGGATGCGCAACGCGCTGTCCGGCGTGCAGCGGCCCGTCTGCGGGCGGGCGAAACAGTAGCCGTCGCCAGCGACGAAGTCGCGCACGTGCGCGAAGCGGCGCTCGTGATCTCGAACGTGGAGCTCGCGCGCGCCCATCACGGCTTGGTCGACGCGCCGGCGGCGCTCGTCTCCGAACACCTGCGGTCGCGCCTCGCTGCCGGCCTCGCGACGTCCGACTCCGCGTATCGGCACGCGCTTGCCGACCGTGCCGCCTGGCGTACGCGCATCGCGGCGCTGTTCGCGCGCCACGACCTGCTGCTCGCGGCCGCGACGCCTTGTGCGGCGCCGCGCTTCACCGACGCGACTGTCGATATCAATGGCGTCGCGCTCGAACCCGCGAAGACGCTCGGCCTGCTGACGCAACCGATCTCGTTCGCGGGGCTGCCGGTCGTCAGCGCGCCGTGCTTCGCATCGGGCGAGCTGCCGGTCGGCGTGCAATTGATCGGTGGGCCCGGTGGCGACGCGGTGTGCTTCGACGCCGCGCGGCAGTTCTCGGCCGCGTGGGGCGACATGCTCCGTTAGCGACGCGCCCCTTGGTGCCGCGCGCCGCCGCGAGTATGCTTGCAGCTCGAACATTCTCCAACCGGGCGCGCGCCGCACCGCGGGCAAGCGCCCCGCCAACCGTCACTCACCATCGATGGATTTCGACGTCATCGTTCTCGGCGCCGGCATCGTCGGCGTCTCCGCCGCGCTGCACCTGCAGGATCGCGGCCGCAAGGTCGCCCTCGTCGATCGCGGCGCGCCCGGCGAAGGCACGAGCTTCGGCAATGCCGGGCTGATCGAGCGCTCGTCGGTCGAACCGTATCCGTTCCCGCGCAGCCCGTTCACGCTGATGCGCTATGCGCTGAACCGCTCCACCGATCTCTACTGGCACAGCGCGTCGCTGCCCGCGTTCGCGCCGTGGCTCGCACGGTTCTGGTGGGAATCGGCGCCGCCGCGTCATGCGGCGGCCTCGCGCGACATGCTGCCGCTGATCGAACGCTGCATCGTCGAACACGATGCGCTGATCGCGCGGGCCGGCGCCGGCGAACTGGTCCGCGCCAGTGGCTGGCTGGAAGCGTTCCGCACGCCGGCCGCATTCGAACGCGGCGTGGCCGAGGCCGGCCTCACCGCGCGCCGCCACGGGCTCGGCATCACGCCGCTCGATGCGGCCGCGCTGCG
The DNA here is from genome assembly GCF_016586105.1 of Burkholderia sp. E168m15. Taxonomy (NCBI): domain Bacteria; kingdom Pseudomonadati; phylum Pseudomonadota; class Betaproteobacteria; order Burkholderiales; family Burkholderiaceae; genus Burkholderia; species Burkholderia sp. E168m15. The sequence continues at coordinate 65,325 of NZ_BCPO01000102.1, read as the reverse complement.
CGCGCACGAACCGAGCCTCGCACCGGGCTTCTGCGGCGCGCTGCACTGGCTCGACCCGAAAAGCGTCGTCGACCCGGCCGCGCTCGTCAAAGCGTATGCGCACCTGTTCGTGCAGGGCGGCGGCACGCTGCTGACCGGCGACGCCGCGAGCCTCGACGCGCTGTCGCCCGGCTGGCAGGTGAGGACCGACGACGGCCCGGCGGCCGCGCCGGCCGTCGTCGTCGCGCTCGGTCCGTGGTCCGACACGGTGTTCGGCAAGTTCGGCTACAAGATCCCGTTGCGCGAGAAGCGCGGCTACCACATGCACTACGCGCCGTCCGCGCGCGGCGTGCCGTCGGCGCCGATCGTCGATCGCGAATACGGTTATGTAATCGCGCCGATGCGGCGCGGGCTGCGGCTGACGACCGGCGTCGAGATCGCGCGGCGCGGGCTTCCGCCAACGGGCGTGCAGCTCGAACGCGCCGAACGCGTCGCGCGGCCGGTGTTCGGTTTCGGCGAGCGGCTCGATCCGCATCCGTGGCTCGGCTTCCGGCCGTGCACGCCCGACATGCGCCCGGTGATCGGCCCCGCGCCCGCGCATCGCGGGCTGTGGTTCGCGTTCGGGCACAACCATCACGGGCTGACGCTCGGCCCGGTCAGCGGCCGCCTGCTGGCCGAGATGATGACCGGCGAGGCGCCGTTCACCGACCCGGCACCGTATCGCGCGGACCGCTTCTGAGCGCGCGATGCCGGCGCCGGCACGCAGGCCCGGATGGCGCCGAAACGCGCCGTCAGCGAAAACGCAGCTGGTTTCGCCCGAGCTGCGCGACGGATGCGCAGCCCATCAGCCGCATGTCGCGTTCGATTTCCGTGCGCATCAGTTGCAACGCGCGCTCGACGCCGGGCTGCCCGGCGGCGGCGAGCGGGAACAGGTAATAACGCCCCAGCCCGACGGCCTTCGCCCCCAGCGCCAGCGCCTTCAGTACGTGCGAACCGCGCTGCACGCCGCCATCCATCATCACGTCGATCCGGTCGCCCACCGCGTCGACCACCTCGGCAAGCTGGTCGAACGCGGCGCGCGAACCGTCCAGCTGCCGCCCGCCGTGGTTCGACAACACGATGCCGGTGCAACCGATGTCCGCCGCCCTGCGGGCGTCGTCGACCGACATCACGCCTTTCAGGCAAAACTGCCCGTTCCACTCGCGCACCATCGCGGCGACGTCGTCCCATGACATCGACGGGTCGAGCATGTCCGTGAAGTAGCGGCTGATCGACATTGCGCCGCCGCCCATGTCGACGTGCCGGTCGAGCTGCGGCAAACGGAACCGCTCGTGGGTCAGATAGTTGACCGCCCAGGCCGGCTTCAACGCGAACTCGGTCAGCCCCGCGAGCGTCAGCCTGAATGGAATCGAGAAGCCGGTGCGCTTGTCGCGCTCGCGATTGCCGCCGGTGATGCTGTCCACCGTCAGCATCATCACGTTCACGCCGGCCTCCCTCGAGCGGTTCATCATCTCGCGGTTGAGGCCGCGATCCTTGTGAAAGTAGAACTGGTAGACCTGCGGGCCCGGGCTGATCGCACGGGCCTCTTCCAGGCTCACGGTGCCGAGCGACGACACGCCGAACATCGTGTCGAATTTCGCGGCTGCTGCGGCGACGGCCCGCTCGCCGTCATGATGAAACAGGCGTTGCAGCGCGGTCGGCGAACAATAAACCGGCATGCCGAGCTTTTGCCCCATGACCGTCACCGACAGATCGACATCGCGCACGCCGCGCAGCACGTTCGGCACCAGATCGCAGCTTTCGAACGCGCTCGTGTTGCGTCGATACGTGGTTTCATCGTCGGCCGCACCGTCGATGTAATTGAAGATCGGCCCCGGCAACCGCCGCTTCGCCAGTTCGCGGAAGTCGTGGAAATTATGGCAATCGTTCACGCGCATTCGTCACACTCCATTCGGCGCGCGAGCGGCATGCCGGCGGGCCGGCACGCGTCGCTCGCGTCGCTGCGTTCGTTCTATACCGACGGCCGGTGTCCTCGCAAGGGATGGTAGCCGTATCGGCACCCGGAATCGCGCCGCATCGCGCCACCGCTGCCGACCCTGCAGCGAATCGATTCGCACGCTCAGTCGAGCGCGCGGCCGAAGATGCGAATCACTTCATCGAGATGCTCGGCCATCGCACGGCGCGCGGCGTCGGGATCGCGCGCACGGATCGCATCGAGGATCGCGCGATGCTCGAGCTCCGACCGGTGCGGCATGTCGTTCGGCATGTACAGCGACTGCAGCCGCTGGAACATCAGGTCGTACTTGTGCGCGAGCAACTGCTTGATCATCAGCGCATACGCGGCGTTGTCGCTCGCCTCCGCGATGCGGATATGGAACAGCCGGTCGCCCGGGTGCGTGAGCGAGCCGCTGCGGTTGTCGTCCTGGTTGCGCAGGAACGCTTCGTGGATGCCTTCGATCTGCGCGTCCGAGCCGTGCTTCGCGGCCAGCGACGCGGCTTCCGGCTCGATCAGCCGGCGCGCCTGCAGCAGCGCGAACGGCGGGATTTCGGTGTCGAGATCGAGTGCGATGCCGAGCTCGGGATCGATCTCGACGATCGAGAACGGCGCGACCGTCGCGTCGGGAGCCGGCGCGGGTTCGGGCGCCGCGGCCGCTTCGGGATGGCGCACCTTCACGCCGTCGCCGACACGCACGCTGACGAGTCCGTTCACTTCGAGCGCGATCAGCGCCTCGCGCACCGACGTGCGCGACACGCCGAACCGTTCGGCGAGTTCGCGCTCGGGCGGCAGATAGCTGCCCGGCGGGAAATCGCCGGACTCGATCATCGCACTGAGCTTGTCGGCGATCTGCTGGTAGAGGCGGCGGTTCTGAATCGGCTGGATGGACATACGTTGACGCTGGTAATCGGTTTCGTTGCGGACGGCCTGTCAAATCGCACAGACCGTTCGCACCTATTTTATATGCCGCGCTTCACATCGCCCGGCACCGCGTAGCAGCGCGCGGCCGTGCCGCCCCACAACGCGCCCCGCTCGGCCGCCGACAGGCGCGCTTCGGCCCAGCGTTCAACCAGCGACGCGACCTCGTCATACGACGCCGCGAGCAGGCACACGGGCCAGTCCGATCCGAACATCAGCCGCTGCGGGCCGAACGCGTCGAGCGCCGCGTCGAGGCACTGCTCGATATGCCGGATGTCCTGGCCACGCAGGCCGCGCCGCCAGTCGGCCTCGGTCACGAGCCCCGACAGCTTGCACGCGACGTGCGGCAGCGCACCCAACTCCCGCAGCGACGCGCGCCAGCGCGCGAGCGCGGTGTCGTCACGCTCGAACTCGGCCAGCGCCGGCTTGCCGACGTGGTCGAGCACGAGCCAGTGCGCATCGTGCCGCGCGCAGAACGCACGGACGTCCGGCAACTGGCGCTCGAACACGAGCACGTCGTACACATAGCCATTCGCCTGCAGCCAGGCGACGCCGCGATTGAAAGCGGGATCGGCGACGAACGCGCCGACGTCGGCTTCGTCCTGCACCTGATGACGAAAACCGCGCAGCTTCGGGCTGCGCCACTCGGCGACGCGGTCGGCCAGCGCCGGCGCACCGAGATCCTCCCAGCCGACCACCGCCGCGATGCGTGCATCGTCGCGCGCCAGGTCGAGCAGGAACGCCGTCTCGTCACGGCCGGCGCGCGCCTGCACGGCGATCGACGCGCCGAGCGCCTGCGCATGCATCTGCGGCCACAGTTCGTCGGGCAGGTAATCGCGTGCGAGCACGCCCATCCCGGGGCCGATCCACGGATAGTCGGCCGCGCGATAACGCCAGAAGTGCTGATGCGAATCGATACGCACTGCGCCCATGATGCCCTCGTGTTCAATCACCGCGGCGACGACGGCCCGGAGCGTCGCCCCCGCCCGTCCGCCACGTTCAGTCGTACAACACCGCCGCGATCTTCGGATCGTCGATATTGGTCTTGTCGTACCAGTAGAAACCGGTATCGATGACCTTCGGCAGCTTCTCGCCCTTGATCGCCTTCACGGCCGCCTCGACCGTCTTGTAGCCGATCCCGATCGGGTTCTGCGTGATCGCGCCGGCCATCAGCCCGCTGCGGATCGCGTCCTTCTGCTGCTTGCCGGAATCGTAGCCGACGATCACGACCTTGCGCTTCATCTCGCGCACGCCGTTGACCACGCCGATCGCCGAGCCTTCGTTGGTGCCGAACAGCCCCTTGAGCTTCGGATACGCCTGCAGGATCGACTTCGTCACTTCGGTCGATTTCAACTGATCGCCTTCGCCGTACTGCACGGTCACGACCTGCACCTTCGGGTGCGCGGACTTCATCCGGTCGAGGAAGCCGTCGCGGCGGTCGATGCCGGTGCGGCTCGTCTGGTCGTGCGCGACCACCGCCACCTGCCCTTCGTCCCCGATCAGCGCGGCGAGCTTGTCGGCCGCAAGGGCGGCCGCGGCCTTGTTGTTGGTCGCGGCCGTCGTCACCGGAATGTCGCTGTCCACGCCCGAGTCGAACGCGATCACCGGGATCTTCTCGGCCTGCGCCCTCTTCAGCAGCGGCAGTGCAGCCTTGCTGTCGAGCGCCGCGAAGCCGAGCGCGGCCGGCTTCTTCGCGATCGCGGCCGACAGCATGTCGATCTGCTTGTCGACCATCGCCTCGGTTTCGGGCCCTTCGAACGTCACCTTCACCTTGTAGTCCTTCGCGGCCTGCGTCGCGCCCGATTTCACGGCCTGCCAGAACTGATGCTGGAAGCCTTTCGAGATCAGCGGGATATAGGTTTCCTGCGCCTGCGCACCGGCCGTGACGCCGGCGGCGAACGTCAGCCCGACGATCGCGTTCAACACCTTGCTCCTGATCACTTCGCGTCTCCTTGGTTGGTATCGACTGAAATGCCGGCCCGGCCGGCGGTGAAGCCCATGCCCTGGCGCCTCGGTATCGGCGTCAGCGGCGACGCCGGCGCAGGATGTCCACGTAGACGGCGAGAATGATGATCACGCCCGTCACGACCGTCTGCCATTCCTGTGCGACCGACATGATGCGCAGGCCGTTGGTCAGCACGCTCATGATGAACGCGCCGATGATGGTGCCGACGATGCTGCCCGCGCCGCCCGACAGCGACGTGCCGCCGATCACGACGGCCGCGATCGCATCGAGCTCGTAGCCCTGCCCGAGCGCCGGCTGCGCCGAGTTCAGCCGCGACGCGATCAGCAGGCCGGCGATCCCGCACACCGCGCCGCTGAACGTATAGACGGCGATCTTCCACGCATCGACGTTCACGCCGGACAGCCGCAGCGCCTCCTCGTTGCTGCCGAGCGCGAACGTGTAGCGGCCGAAGATGGTCCGGTTCAGCACGATCGACGCGCCGATCGCGACGAGAAACAGGATCAGCACCGCGTTGGGAATCGGCAGCGCGGGAATGAGGTTGCCGATCAGCGAATCCTGCGCGATCGACGTGAAGCCCGGCGTGTCGTTGAAGTAGATCGGCCGCGTGCCCGAGATCACGAGCGACAGTCCCTTGAGCAGCATCATCATGCCGAGCGTCGCGATGAACGGCGGCACCTTCATCTTCGCGATCACGAAGCCCGACACGCAGCCCGACAGCGCGCCGAAGCACAACGCGGCCAGAATCCCGAGCGGCAGCGGCATCCCCCACTTCGTCAGCACGACGCCGGCCATCACCGCGCAGAACGTCATCAGCGTGCCGACCGACAGGTCGATGCCGGACGTGATGATCACGTACGTGCAGGCGACGGCCAGCACGCCGTTGACGGCGGTGGCCTGCAGGATCGACACGAGGTTGTCGACTTCGAGGAAGTTCGACGACGCGAAGCTGAAAAACACGATCAGCAGCACGAGGCTCGCGAACGCGAGCAGCTTCTGCCGCGCGGCCGGGTTGAAGAAGCGCGATTTCAGGCTCGATGCGGCGGCCGGCGTGTCGCCGGTGGCGAGGGGCGGAACGGGATGCGTATCGTTGGACATGATCGTTAGGCGTCTGAATCGGGACAGTCAAGGCAATCAGGACAACACGGTCGACTCGCGCTGCGTCGCGAGCTGCATGATCTTTTCCTGCGTGGCGTCGGCCGCGCGCAATTCGCCGGTCACGCGGCCTTCGCACATCACGAGAATCCGGTGGCTCATGCGCAGCACCTCGGGCAATTCCGACGAGATCATCACGATCGCCTTGCCGTCGGCGGCGAGCGCGTCGAGCAGCTTGTAGATTTCGCTTTTCGCGCCGACGTCGATGCCGCGCGTCGGCTCGTCGAAGAACAGGATGTCGCAGTCGCGCAGCAGCCATTTCGCGATCACGATCTTCTGCTGGTTGCCGCCCGACAAGAGCCGCGCGGGCTGCGCGACCGACGGCGTGCGGATCGCGAGCTGCCGCACGTACGACCGCGCGGCGTCGCGCATCCCGCGCGCATCGAGAAACAGGCCGCGGCGCACGAAGCGGCGCATGCTCGACAGCGCGATGTTGTTCTGCACGTCCATCCCGATCGCGAGCCCGAAGTGCTTGCGATCCTCGGACAGGTAGCCGATGCCATATTTCACCGCGTCGGCCGGCGTGCGGATCGTCACGGCCCGGCCATGCACGCGGATCTCGCCCGCATCGACCGGATCCGCGCCGAACACCGCGCGCGCGACCTCGGTACGGCCCGCGCCCATCAGCCCGGCGAAGCCGAGGATCTCGCCGCGCCGCAGCGTGAAGCCGACGTCGCGGATCGCGCGGCCGCGCGACAGCCCGCGCACTTCGAGCGCAATCTCGTTCCCGGACGTATCGGGCGGCGTGCGGGTTTCCGTATCGAGCTGGCGGCCGACCATCATCGAGATGATCGATTCCATCGACGTGTCAGCCATCGGCACGGTCGCGACGTACTTGCCGTCGCGCATCACGGTCACGCGATCGGCGATCTGGCGCAACTCGTCCATCTTGTGCGAGATGTAGATGATGCCGACCCCATGCGCGCGCAGGTCGCGGATGATGCGGAACAGCTCGGCGATTTCCGCGTTGTTCAGCGCGGCGGTCGGCTCGTCCATGATCAGCGCGCGCGAGTCGAACGACAGCGCCTTCGCGATCTCGACCATCTGCTGCTTCGCGACCGTCAGCCGGCCGACCGGCGTGCGCGGATCGAGATCGAGCCGCATCCGCTGGAAGATCGCGGCGGCGTCGCGGTTGAGTTTCTCTTCGTCGACGAACACGCCGAAGCGGCCGCGCGGCTCGCGGCCGATGAAGATGTTCTGCGCGACGCTCAGGTGGTTCATCAGGTTCAGCTCCTGATGGATGATGCCGATGCCGAGCGCCTGCGCGGCACGCGGGTCGGCGATCTCCACCGGGCGGCCGTCCATCCGGATCTCGCCCGCGTCGCGCTGGTAGACGCCCGCGAGGATCTTCATCAGCGTCGACTTGCCGGCGCCGTTCTCGCCCATCAGCGCATGCACTTCGCCCGCGCGCAGGTCGAAACGGCAATCGTCGAGCGCCTGCACGCCCGGAAAGCGCTTGCCGATGCCGGTCAGCGCGATCAGCGGCTGCGTGGTGTTCGGGTTCAGGTCGGGTTGCATCGCGCGCGGCCCTCAGCTGATCGCACGATCGAGATGCGTGTAGCCGCCGTCGACGAACAACCACTGGCCCGTCGTGTGCGACGCACGCTCCGACAGCAGGAACACCGCTGTATCGGCGATCTCGTCGGCCGTCGTGAAGCGCTGGCCGAGCGGCACCTTGCCGGCAATTTCCGCGACCTTCGCTTGCGGATCGTCGAAGCCGGCGATCCAGTTCTGATAGAGCGGCGTCATCACCTCGGCCGGAATCACCGCGTTCACGCGCACGCCGTCGTCGCGCAATGCGACGGCCCATTCGCGCGTCAGCGCGAGTTGCGCGCCCTTCGACGCGCAATAGCCGCTCGTGTTGCCCTGCCCGGTCACGGCCGTCTTCGACGAGACGTTGACGATCGCGCCACGCGCCGCCTTCAGGTGCGGCACGCAGTAGTGCGCCATCACGTAGTAGTGGATCAGGTTGCGTTCGAGCGACGCGACGAACGCATCGCGCCCGGCGTCGAGCCCGATGCTGTCGTTGATGCCCGCGTTGTTGACGAGGCCGTCGATACGGCCGAAGCGCGCGAGGGTCTGCGCGACGCCGTCGCGGCACTGTGCGTCGTCCTGCAGTTCGACAGTGACGCACGCGGCGCGCGGCTGTTGCTGCGTGAGCTCGCGCCAGAAGCCGTCGTCCGGCGCGTGGCGCGCGAACACCACGGGAACCGCGCCTTCACCGGCCAGCCGCATCGAGATCGCGGCGCCGATACCCGACGCGCCGCCGGTCACGATCACGACCTTGTCTTGCAGATTCAAATCCACTTCGCGTCTCCGTCGTTCATGTTGTCGCCGCGCACGATGCCCACGACGCACGCCATGCAAATGGCGCGCCGTCGTGCATTGCCCTGCTCAGCCGCGGAACCGGTACTGCTCCAGCGATTCGGGCTTCATCTCGATCGAGAAACCGGGCGCCGTCGGCGGCATGTACGCCGCGCCGCGCACCACGCACGGTTCGACGAAATGCTCGTGCAGGTGATCGACGTACTCGGTCACGCGCCCTTCCTTCGTACCGGAAATGCACACGTAGTCGATCATCGACAGGTGCTGCACGTACTCGCACAGCCCGACGCCGCCCGCGTGCGGGCACACCGGCAGCCCGTACTTCGCGGCCATCAGCATCACCGCGAGAATCTCGTTCACGCCGCCGAGCCGGCACGCGTCGATCTGCACGACGTCGATCGCGCCGCGCGCGATGAACTGCTTGAACAGCACGCGGTTCTGGCACATCTCGCCGGTCGCGACCTGCACCGGCGCGATCGCCTCGCGGATCTTGCGATGCCCCTCGACGTCGTCGGGGCTCGTCGGCTCCTCGATGAACCACGGCCGCGCGAACGCGAGTTCGCGCACCCAGTCGATCGCCTCGTCGACTTCCCACACCTGGTTCGCGTCGATCATCAGCTTGCGGTCGGGGCCGATCACCTCGCGCGCGATCGTCACGCGGCGGATGTCGTCCTCGAGGTTCGCACCGACTTTCAGCTTCACGTACTCGAAACCTTCGTCCACCGCCTCGCGGCACAGCCGGCGCAGCTTGTCGTCGCTGTAGCCGAGCCAGCCGGCCGACGTCGTGTAGCACGGGTAGCCGTCGCGCTCCAGCGCGGCGATCCGCGCGGCCTTGCCGGGCGCCTGCCGGCGCAGCAGGTCGAGCGCTTCGTCCGGGCTCAGGCAGTCGGTCAGGTAGCGGAAGTCGATCGCCCGCGCCAGCTCCTCCGGGCTCAGGTCGGCAACGAGCCGCCACAGCGGCTTGCCGACGGCCTTCGCCCACAAATCCCACACCGCGTTGACGACGGCGCCCGTCGCCAGGTGGATCGCGCCCTTGTCCGGGCCGATCCAGCGCAACTGGCTGTCCGACGTCACGTGCCGCCAGAAGCGGCCCATGTCCTCGCGAATCCAGTCGAGGTCGAGGCCGACGACGAGGTGACGCATCGCGTCGATCGCCGCGCAGCAGATTTCGTTGCCGCGCCCGATGGTGAACGTGAGCCCGTGGCCTTCGAGCCCGTCGCGGTCGGTTTCGAGCACGACGTAGGCCGCCGAATAATCGGGGTCCGGATTCATCGCGTCGGAGCCGTCGAGCTGGCGCGAGGTCGGAAAGCGCACGTCGAGGACGCGCATCGATCGAATGATAGGCATGACGAACCGTCCGTTGAAGGGAATCAGGCCTGCACGGTACGCTGGCGCTGCTCGCCGAGCCCGTCGATGCCGAGCGTGATCACCTGTCCGGCGCGCAGGTAGACGGGCGGCTTCTGTCCAAGGCCGACGCCAGGCGGCGTGCCGGTCGAGATCACGTCGCCCGGCTGCAGGCTCATGAAACGGCTCAGGTAGCTGATCAGGTGCGGCACGCGAAACACCATCGTCGCGGTCGTGCCGTTCTGGTAGCGGTGGCCGTCCACCTCGAGCCACAGCCGCAGCGCGTGCGGATCGGGCACTTCGTCGGCCGTCACGAGCCACGGGCCGATCGGGCCGAACGTGTCGTTGCCCTTGCCCTTGTCCCACGTGCCGCCGCGTTCGAGCTGGTATTCGCGCTCCGACACGTCGTTCACGACGCAGTAGCCGGCGACGTGCGACAGCGCATCGGCTTCGTCGATATAGCGGCCGCCCTGGCCGATCACCACGCCAAGTTCGACTTCCCAGTCGGTCTTCTCCGAGCCGCGCGGGATCTCGACGTCGTCGTTCGGGCCCGAGATCGCGCTCGTCCACTTGCCGAACACGACGGGCTCCTTCGGCACCTCCATCCCCGATTCGGCCGCGTGGTCGGAATAGTTGAGGCCGATGCAGATGAACTTGCCGACACGGCCGACGCACGCGCCGAGCCGCGGCGTGCCTTCGACGAGCGGCAGCGACGAAGGCGGAATGTCGCGCAGCCGCGCGAGCGACGCAGGCGTCAGCGCGTCGCCGGCGATGTCGTCGATCACGCCGGACAGGTCGCGAATGTGGCCCTGCGCATCGAGCAGGCCCGGCTTTTCATGGTGTTTGTCGCCAAATCTCAGCAGTTTCATAGCGTCATCCGAACGGAAACGGAAAGGGGAAGTGAGCGGAAAGGGGTGGTCAGTTCGACACGGTCAGTTTGACCAGCCGCCGTCGATCAGGTGAATCGTGCCGGTGGTGAACGACGCTTCGTCGGACGCCAGGTACAGCGCGAGCGCGGCCACTTCGTCCGCGCTGCCGATACGGCCGATCGGCTGGCGCGCGACGAACGCCTGGCGCACCTCGTCGGCGGACACGTGGCGCGTGCGCGCCTGGTCGGCGATCCGCTGCTCCAGCGACGGCGATTCGATCGTGCCCGGGCAGATCGCGTTGCAGCGGATGCCGCGTTCGACGAAATCGGCGGCCACCGCCTTGGTCAGCCCGATCACGGCCGCCTTGGTGGTGCCGTACACGAAGCGGTTCGGCACACCCTTCACGCTCGACGCGGCCGACGCCATGTTGACGATCGACCCGCCGCCGGCTTCGAGCATCGCGGGCAGCAGCGCGCGGATCAGCCGGTACATCGACGTGACGTTCAGGTTCAGCGAGAACGCCCACGCGTCTTCGTCGCACTCGAGGATCGAGCCGTGATGCACGTAGCCCGCGCAGTTGAACAGCACGTCGAACGCGCGTTCGCTCGCGGCGAGCGCCGCGACCTCGTTCGTAGCGGTGACGTCGAGCCGCCGCGTGACCAGCCGGCCGCCCGCGCGTTCGGCGTCGGCCTCGAGCCGCACCAGCGCGGCTTCGTTGATGTCGGTCGCCAGCACGTCGGCGCCCTCGCTCGCGAACCGCAGCGCGGTCGCGCGGCCGATGCCCTGCCCGGCCGCCGTCACCAGCGCGCGTTTGCCCTGCAATCTCATGAGCATCTCTCCGAAAAAGCCGGCCGCCAGTCGGCCGATTGGCACAAAGGACTAAAGGTCCAACCAATCATAGGAAGGGATCGCCCGTTTGTCACGAAATCGCGATTCAGTATTTACCCGGGGCGGATCAATCCGTCCGGCACGCAAGAATGCGGCGGGCGAGTGGCGTTGAAGTCCGGCCTCTCGATTCGCGCAAACCCGGTACCGGCGGGCCTTCCAGCCGACTCTTCACCGACGTTCGGGACGACGGCCGCGCCAAACTGACAAAAAAGTCATGTTCGCGTCAGGGTGCCAACGGGTGGCGCACGCCATCATGGCGTTGCCGGACCGCGCTTCCGGTACATCGCCTCCCCGCCCGCGCCGGATCCCTGCGGGCACCTCCGTCCCCTGGCGATGTATCCCGTGACTGGGCGAGCAGACACGGCGCGCGGGCCGATTTTCCGCCCCGGGCTTTCCGTCCGGGGCTTTTTGTTCTTGGTTTTCCAAGAAAATAAGCGTGGATTGTTTCTAAATCGGCAAAAGGTAATTTGAGCCAGACAGGATGTTTTTTCCGGTCACAGACGCTTACATTTAGCGCACCACTCATGGAAACCCCTACGGATTCCCCCTTGGGTAGTGACACCCACTGCCATGGCCGAACCCGCACGGGCTTTAGGAAACGGCAAAATGAAGGCCTCCCAATCCCTGCCTGCGCTCGATCCCGCCGACGTCCACGTCGAAATCCTCGAACGTTCCGATACGCTGCTCGTCGTCCGCTGGGTCGAGCCCGGCCGCTGTCACTACGGCGAGCAACGCTGGCGCCGCCGCTTCGCGCAGCGCACCGGCACCTGCGCGCTGTCGCGCCAGGTCATCCATCGCGGCGACGAAGTGTTCCGCCCGGCCGAGCGTCCGGCCCCCGCGAACGCCGCCGCCATGATCTCCGCCGCCGAGGTACTCGCGCTGGCCGGCAGCAGGTAACACCTGCCGGCCGTGCGCCAGGCTGGCGGCGCCACGCTATCCGCCAGCCAGTCCTAGAAGCGCCGGTCTAATTCCCCTGCTTGTCTGCTCCGTCCGCCCGCACTATCGTTACACCACTCAATGTAACGATTACGTACGGCGGCCGACCGGCCGCGCCGATGGAGGCAGACATGCATGCATGGAGCGCGCGCCACGTCCCGGCGCAAGGCGGCAAGGTCGCGGTCGTGACCGGCGCCAATAGCGGCCTCGGCTGGCACCTCGCGGAAACGCTGGCCGCGAAAGGCGCGACGGTCGTGATGGGCTGCCGCGACGCCACCCGCAGCGCGCAGGCCGCCGACGCGATCCGCCGGCTTCATCCTCATGCACGCGTCGAAGTCGATCCGCTCGACCTCGCCGATCTCGCGTCGATCGCACGCTTCGCGGCCGACGTCGGCGAACGCCACGGCCGCGTCGACATCCTCTGCAACAACGCCGGCGTGATGTTCCTGCCGCTGCGGCACACGCGCGACGGCTTCGAGATGCAGTTCGGCACCAACCACCTCGGCCATTTCGCGCTGACCGGCCATCTGCTGCCGGCGCTGCGCGCCGCACGTCGGGCGCGCGTCGTCACGATGTCGAGCGGCTTCAACCGAGGCGGCCGGATTCGCGTGGACGACCTGCGCGCCGCGCATCGCTACAACCGTTATCTCGCCTATTGCGACAGCAAGCTCGCGAACCTCGTGTTCGCGCTCGAGCTGCAGCGCCGCTTCGAGCGCGCGGCGTTCGCCGGCATCAGCGTCGCCGCGCACCCCGGCTATGCGGCGACCAACCTGCAGTTCGCGGGCCCGGCAATGGACCGCTCGCCCACCCGCGCCGCGCTGATGCGTGCCGCGAACCGTTATCTCGCGCAGCCGGCCGATCAGGGCGCGCTGCCCGCGATTCATGCGGCCACGTCGCCCGATCTGGCCGGCGGCGCGTACATCGGCCCGTCCGGCTGGTTCGAATCGCGGGGGCTGCCGGCACCGGCAAGCGTGCCGCGCGCGGCGCGCAACGTGGCAACGGCGGCGTTGCTGTGGGAAGCCTCGGAAGCCGCGACGGGCGTGCGCTTTCTCAGTTCCGGCGCACCCGCGGGCCGCGCGTCGGGCCGGCCGTTCGATACGGCGGCCGAAGCACGCTGAATCGCGCGTCGCCGGCCACGGCATTCTTCATACCTATTACGCCAACCGAAAGGAAAGCCCGTTGAAAGACTGTTTCGACGCCTCACTGTTACCAGTCAGGAAACAATTTATCGTCAAATTCAGCGTTTACCCTGAACACGCCGGTGACTAACATTTGATCAATCGCTCAAGACATGGTGTCGAGAGCGAACTCAATAAAACACCGGAGGTCACCATGAAATCGCTCGTTTCCGCAGTCGTTGCCGCTGCCGCCCTGTCCGCTTCGTTCGGCGCATTCGCTCAACAAAGCACCGTGACGCGCGCTCAAGTGCGCAACGAACTGGTCCAGCTCGAACAGGCCGGCTACAAGCCGGGCGTGTCGAGCCCGTACTACCCGAACGACATCCAGAGCGCCGAAGCGCGCGTTCATGGTGTCGACAGCAGCGGCTACGGCGCGCAACCGGCGCCGCTCGTCCACTCGGGCGCGCCGGCAGCCGCTTCGTCGAACGCACGCGACTCGATCTTCTTCGGCCAGTAAGCCGATGCGCCCTCGGCGGGCGCCGCGCGTCGCGCGATGAAGTCACGCAGTCCTGACGAGCCCCCTTCGCGGGGCTCGTCTGTTTTGTGAAACGCATACCTCCGCCGCCCGGCAGCGGGTGGCTTCGCCCGGACGCCCGGCGTCCGGGTGCTTTTTCCCGGCGAGGTGTGCAAGAAGACGCCGTGTGTGCCGGTCAGCCGGCCACGGCCGCGGCCCCGGCCGGCGCCGATCGCGACAGCACGCGCCAGCGCGACAGCAACTCATCGCGATCGACGTAACAGCCCTGCAGGTGCCGACGGCCCGTCGACGGATCGAACCCGGTGCGCGCATGCAGCACGCGCCGGTTGTCGAACGCCCACATGTCGCCCGCCCGCAGCCGGCGCTGTACGCGAAAGCGCGGCTCGCGCGCCAGCGCGAGAAACCGCCGGTACGCACGATAGACGGCCGCGACCGAACCGGCCGGCGCATCGAGCGGCCCGCGCAGGAAGTTCGCGACGCGTACTTCCGTCACGTTGCCGCGTGCATCGAGGCCGATCACCGGCGCCGAACAGCGGTAGTCGCTGTTCGCGCTCTTGTTCCAGAACTCGAACGGCGTCGATGCGAGCTGCTCGAAATCGTCCGGATGTTCGCGCCGCAGCGCATCCGCGAGCGCGAAGCCGTCGAGGAAAATGCTGTCGCCGCCCGTCGCGTCGTTCGCGAGGCAATGCAGGAACTGCACGCCCGGCTGCAATTCACGCGTCGGCAGGTCGGTGTGCGGCGGAAGATTCAGCGACGTATACGCATTGCTGTCCGGGCGCGGCTTCGATTCGACGTCGAACAGCACACCGAAATTACTTTCGCGGATCAGGCCGACACGGCGTGCGATCTCGTCGACGCGGCCGCGCTCGGCCGGCACGCCTTCGACGCGCGTGAGCCCCGTGCGCTGCAACGCGCCGAGCCATGCGAGCAACGCACGGTCGTCTTCCATCACGTCGCGCCACGCGAATACGCCGATCGCCGTCGCATCGTCACCGGTCCATACGTGCCGCCCGTGCGCGGCCAGGCGCTCGGCGCGCGACGCGTCGTCGTACGCATGCGCACGCAACCAGCCCGGCGACCACGCGCTGCGGTGCCCGTCGTTCCATTCCACATGCAGCGCGCCGTCGGTCTCGACGTGCACGGTGAGCGCCGACAGATCCTCGCGCGCATCGGCGATCTCGAACACCTGTTCGCGCGTGATCGCATGCACGCACGCGGAACACGCGCAGTTGTCGCGCAGCCAGTCGAAATGGAACGGCGAGCGTCGCGCGTCGCTCCACTCGACCTCCACCGCGTCATCGCCGATCGTCGCCGCCGCGATCGCCGCGTCGGCCGAAAACGTCCGCCAGTCCTCGATACGGTGTTGCGCCGCTGCCTGCATCGTTGCCTCCCGGAAAACGCCCGCTACGCGTGTGGTGCGAGCAAGAACCCGCCGACCAGCCGGTGCATCCGCGCGGCCTGCGGGCTCGTCCCGAGCGCGCGCCAGCAGCCGTGCACCAGCCCCTCTCCCATCCAGTAGCGCGCGATACCGCCCGCCGCGCGAATCCGTTCGACGTACACGCGCGCATCGTCGCGCAGCGGATCATGCTCCGCGCCGATCGCGAGCACCGGCGGCAAACCGTCGAAGCGTGTAGCTTCGAGCGGCACCGATGCACACAACAGCGGGTTGCCGTCGCGCAGCACGTCGGCCAAGTCGCCGCCCCAGTACAGCGCGCGATAGCGATGCACGTCGTCGAGCGTCAGCATCGGCGCGTACGCTTCCGCGTCGCGCGCGGGCGACTGCGGTTCGAAACCGAGCATCGGATAGACGAGCGCGATGCCGTCCACGTTGCGTTCGCCCGCATCGCGCAGCGCGGTCGCCACCGCCGCCGCGAGCATCCCGCCCGCGCTGTCGCCCGCGAGCGTCAGCGGCGGCACGCACGGCCCCAACGGCCGATGCGCATCGCGTGCGGCACGCGTAACTTCCAGGCAATCGTCGAGCGCGGCCGGCGCGCGGTGTTCGGGCGCGAGCCGATAGTCGACGGCGATCACGTCGAGGCCCGTATCGGCTGCCAGTTGCGCGGTGATCAGCGCATGGCTGTCGAGCGAGCCGACGACGAAGCCGCCGCCATGAAAAAACAGCACCGTGCCGCGCGGCGTGCCGTGTGCGCACGTATAGCGCCGCAGTGCGATCGTGCGGCCGCCCGGTGCGCGCCACACGGCGTCGTGCTGCACGATGCCGGCCGGCAGCGCGGCCGGCGTCCATTCGGCCGCGAAGCGGTCGTAGAGACGGCGCTGCTCGTCGGGCGAACGCGCCGCCGCATCGGCCGGATACCACGCGTCGACGGCCGCGACGAACGCCGCGATTTCCGGTTCGAGCATCGTGTGCGCTCCGCGGTCGAAGATGACGATGGAAAAGATGCAGCACGCCGCTAGCGGCGCGGCGGCAGCCCGATCACGCGGCCCGCATACGCAGGCGCCGCGCACTCGCGCTGCAACGCATGCAGTTCGGCCACGCGCGCGGCCACGTCGTCGTCGAACGGTGCCGATTTCGCGCCGTCGCGCGTATCGACGTGCAGCAGCATCTGCTCGCTCGCCGACACCGCGTCGTCATGCCCGTCGGCGAACAGTTCGAGATACAGGTGCAGCCGCTTCGCATCGTGCGCGAGCACGCGCGCATCGACACGCACCGGCGTGCCTTCCTTGATCTCGTGCAGATAGTTCACGTGCGCTTCGAGCGTGTAGACCGAGCGCCCCCGCTCGCGGCGCGCGGCGTCGTCGAGGCCGATGCGATCCAGCAGCGCATCGGTCGCGAAGCTGAAGATCAGCAGGTAGAACGCATCGCGCAGGTGGCCGTTGTAGTCGACCCATTCGGGCCGCACCACGTCGCGGTAAATCGTCAGCGGGGTATCGCCGGTCATCGCCTGTCCTTTAGTCCTCGAATCGCATCCCGTGCCGCGCCTTCACCGCGGCGATCGATTTCAGCACCTCGGTGATGCACTCGTCGCGATAGCGTTCGAGCTCCTTGATGCTGCGCGTGCCCTGCTGTTCGGTCGTGCCTTCGAC
Source organism: Burkholderia sp. E168m15 (assembly GCF_016586105.1). Lineage (NCBI taxonomy): Bacteria > Pseudomonadati > Pseudomonadota > Betaproteobacteria > Burkholderiales > Burkholderiaceae > Burkholderia > Burkholderia sp. E168m15. Next base: position 48,254 of record NZ_BCPO01000102.1, on the reverse strand, counting down.
GACGCTGTCGATCAGCGCGTCGGTGAGCGTCGGCGCGACCAGCTTCGTCCACGGCAGTTCGAGCGCCGGGCCGAATTGCTGCATGAAGTGTCGCATGCCCGCGTCGCCGCCGGCCAGCGTGTAGGTCAGGAACGTACCCATGAACGACCAGCGGATGCCCGCGCCGAAGCGGATCGCATCGTCGATCTCGCCGGTCGTCGCGACGCCTTCGTTGACCAGATGCAGCGCCTCGCGCCACAACGCTTCGAGCAGGCGGTCCGCGATGAAGCCCGGCACTTCCTTGCGCACATGCAGCGGCCGCATGCCGAGCTTGCGATAGACCTCCATCGCGCCCTCGACCGCTTCCGGCGACGTGCGCGCGCCGCCGAGCACCTCGACGAGCGGCAGCAGATAGACGGGGTTGAACGGGTGACCGACCACGCAGCGCTCCGGATGCGTGGCCCGCGCGTAGAAATCGGTCGGCAGTAGCCCCGACGTCGACGACGCGATGATCGCGTCGGGCTTCGCCGCGCGGCTGATCTGCTCGTGCAGTTCGAGCTTCAGCGCCTCGCGCTCGGGCGCGCTCTCCTGGATGAAATCCGCATCGGCGACGCATGCTTCAATCGTCGATACGAAGCGCAGCCGTGCGGGATCGGCGCCCGGCGCGAGGCCGACGCGTTCGAGCGCGGGCCATGCGTTCGCGACGTTCGCGCGCAGTCGCGCTTCGGCGCCCGGCGCCGGGTCCCACACGACCACGTCGAGACCGTGCGCGAGCGCGCGGGAAATCCATCCGCTGCCGATCACGCCAGTGCCGATGGCGGCAAACGTCTTGATGTCGGTCTTCACAGCCATGTCAACGCATCCTTCGAATCAGGGGAAATCGGTCGGCGGCCGCGCGTGGACGCATGCCGCCGTGCCATGTCAGTCGGTGGGTGAAAAAGCTCACGCGAATTCGGCGATCGCGCGACGTTCGAGCGCACGCTCGCCGCGCGCCGGCAGGCCGAGCTTGCGGCGGCCTTCGGCCGGCGTCAGCACGCGGCCGCCGAGGCGCTCGACGATCTCGCGGGCGCGCTCGACGAGCGTGCCGTTGGTCGCATGCACGCCGCGGTCGAGCCAGATGTTGTCTTCGAGGCCCACGCGTACGTGGCCCCCGAGCAGCATCGCCTGCGCGACCATCGGCATCTGCATGCGGCCGATCCCGAAGCCGGCCCAGTGCGCGCCGGGCGGCAGGTTGTCGACCATCGCCTTCATCGTGCCCGTGTCGGCCGGCGCGCCCCACGGAATGCCGAGGCACAGCTGGAACAGCGGCGGATCGTCGAGCAGCCCTTCCTTGAGCAACTGCTTCGCGAACCACAGATGGCCCGTATCGAAGATCTCCAACTCCGGCTTCACGCCGAGTTCCTGGATGCGCTTCGCGCCGGCGCGCAACTGCGCGGGCGTCGACACGTAGATGTAGTCGCCGTCGCCGAAATTCAGCGTGCCGCAGTCGAGCGTGCAGATCTCGGGCAGCAGTTCCTCGACGTGCGCGAGGCGCGTGAGGCCGCCGACCAGATCGGTGCCCTTGCCGAAGCGCATCGGGTCCTCGCCGGGGCCGATCTCGAGATCGCCGCCCATGCCGGCCGTCAGGTTGATGATCACGTCGACGTCGGCCGAGCGGATGCGGTCGACCACTTCGCGATACAGGTTCGGGTCGCGGCTGCCGCGCCCCGTCTGCGGATCGCGCACGTGGCAGTGGGCGACCGTCGCGCCGGCCTTCGCGGCTTCGATCGCGGCGGCCGCGATCTCCTTCGGCGTGACCGGAATCGCCGGATGCTTGCCGACCGTATCGCCCGCGCCGGTGACGGCGCAGGTGATGATGACTTCGTGGTTCATGCTGGATGCCTCGCTTGATTCGGGTTGTGTCGCATTGCTAACAGCGTATGGGCGCAGGCCATCACAGGCCGAGATACGCCTTCACGGCAGGCAGGCCGTCCTTGCCGTCGAACGTCTTGACGCCCGCGAGCCACGGATCGAGCACCTGCGGGTTCTTCTTCAGGTACGCCTTCGCGGCCTCGGCCGGCTTGGTCTTGTTCATCACCGACTGCATCAGCTGGTTCTCGAGCTGCGTCGAGAAGCGCAGGTTCGTCACGAGCTTGCCCGCGTTCGGGCAGCGCGCGATGAAGTCGGGCGCGGTGAGCGTGTACACGCGCGCTTCGCCGTAGTTCGGGCCGAACGCCGCGTCGCCGCCGGACAGGTAGTTCATGCTGAGCTGGATGTTCATCGGATGCGGCTCCCAACCGAGGAACACGACCCACTTCTTGTCGCGGACCGCGCGCTCGACCGTCACCAGCATCCCCGCTTCGCTCGATTCGACGAGCTTGAAGCCGCCGAGCCCGTACTGGTTCGTGTCGATCATCTTCTGGATCGTCGCGTTCGCGCTGCTGCCCGGCTCGATCCCGTAGATCTTGCCGTCGAGTTCCGCGCGGTGTTTCGCGATGTCGTCGAAGGTCTTCAGGCCGGCCTGGTATTCATAGCTCGGCACCGCGAGCGTCGCCTTTGCGCCGGACAGGTTCGGCGGCTCGACGACGTTGATCGACTTGCTGTCGAGGAACGGTTGCAGCTGCTTCTGCTGCACGGGCCACCAGTAGCCGAGCGACACGTCGAGCTGCTTGCTCTTGAGGCCGGCGAACGAGATCGGCACCGACGCGATCGTCGTGGTCGGCTTGTAGCCGAGCGCCTCGAACACGGTCGACGCGAGCGCCGTGGTCGACGTGATGTCGGTCCAGCCGATATCCGCGAAACGCACGGTCCGGCAGGTCGTGGCCTCCGTCTCGGCCAGCGCGGCGTGCGTGAACGCGCCGGTCGCCAGCACGGCCGCGGCGAGCGCGGCGATCTTCGTCGACTTCATGGTTCGGTTCCTCCCGGTTGGTCTCGCGGCAGCCGGTGCGCGAAGTGTGCACCGGCCTGCATCGTGGGAGTAAAAGTAACGAGCCATATTCGCCGCGAGAAGACCGGCGGCGACCTGTTCTTGCCTGTTTGCGACTATGAGTGGAAACCACTAGGTTGCGCTTGAGGCTTGCCGGACGGGGGTTTGGAGTTTTTCTGGCGTGCGGCGAGATTGCCCGGATGCGGCGCACGCCTTTCGATTCCGCCACGGCCTTGCTGACAGACTTCCGACACGTCGCCGGATGCCGTGGGCGGGCCCTATGCTGGCAGTCGCCGGGCGATCGCGCGCGGCCCGCCAGTTGCCGCGCCGCCCCGGGCCCGGATGCTGCGCATCACTGAAATGGACGGAGACGAACATGACCGGCCGTCGCGATGTCCGTCTCCGGTTTCTTCGGCCAGGAGCAATACGATGCTTGTCGCTTTCTTCGTCGTCGCCCTTTTCGCCATCATCGTGGCCATGCATCGCGGCGTGACGCGCGGCGCGAATGCGAAACTTCGCGCGCGGTTCGACGCAGAAGGCCCGCGCGGCGAACTATCGCGGCGGTTGATGCGCGACGCGGGGTACCGCGTCTGAGTCATGACGTCGGTTCGACCGAACACGCGTGCCGATCAGGAAGCGGCCCGTTCAGCCCGCCGTCACCGCCCGCACGAACGCCTGCGCGAGCACCGTCGGCTCGACCGGCAACACCAGCGCGCACACCGACTGCGCATCCTCGTCCGAAATCGGCACGAACACGACGCCATCGATGCCGATGCTCGCCATCCGCGCCGGCACGATCGCCACGCCCCGGCCGGCCGCGACGAGATTCAGCATCGACGTCTTCGGCGACACGATCCGCGCGGCCGCCGGCACGAAGCCACGCTTCAGGCACAGATCGAGCACGACGCGCGCGAGGCCGCCGCGCTCCCGATACACGGCCGACACGAACGGCTCCCGCCGCAGCCGTGCTATCGCGATGCGCTTGCGGCCCGCGAGCGGATGATCGGCCGGCAGCGCCGCGCACAGGCGCTCGGCCGCCAGTTCGACGAAACGCACGCGTGCATCGCGCCGCAGCACCGGCAGCCGGACGATCCCGATATCGGCGTGGCCGTTCGCGATGTCCGTCACCTGATCCTCGGACGACGCGCGGTCGAGATCGATGCGCGCGCCCGAACAATCGCGCATGAAGCGGTCGAGATCCGGCATCAGGCTGCTGACGGGCACGGTACTGGAATGCAGCAGCCGCAGCACGCCGGCCTCCCCGCGCGACAACTGCGCCCCTTCGTCGGCAGCGGCCATCAGCGTGGCCGGGATCGACGCCACGCGTTCGCGGTAGATCGCGCCGGCCGGTGTGAGCCGCACGCCTCTCGGTTCACGGTCGAACAGCAGGAACCCGAGTTCATCCTCGAGCTGACCGATCTGCCGGCTGAGCGCCGACTGCGCGACATGGAGCGCGCCTGCGGCCGGCGTGAAGCCGCCGAGGTCCGCCACGGTCAGGAAATACTGGATTTGCCGGAGTGATGGCATGCCGAAACGAGATGGATGAGCGCCAGATTCGATATTTGCGTTATACCGGCGCGCTCCGCAGAATGAAAGCCCTCCATGCCGGGCATCGCCGTTGCGGCCATCCTTTCGGAGCGTTCATCCTCGTGGCTACCCTCCTGTCTTATCTGCTGGTCGTGGCGGCCGGCATCAGCGTCGCGTTGCAGCAGGTGCTCAACGCGAACCTGCGCGCGCAAATCGGCTCGCCGTGGTGGGCCGGCTCGGTCAGCTACCTCGTCGGCCTGGCCGCGATGCTGGCGGTCGCGTTGCTGTCGCCTCACCCGCGCCTGAGCGGCACGTTCTCCGGCGCGGGCTCGTGGTTCAGCTGGACGGGGGGATTGTTCGGCGCGGTATTCGTCGGCGTCGCGATCCTGATGGTGCCGCGATTGGGCGCGGCGACGACGCTCGCGCTGATCGTCGTCGGACAAATGACCGGTGCGCTCGTGTTCGACCACTTCGGCGTGCTGGGCATCGTGCAGCATTCCGCAAGCCCGATCCGCGTGGCCGGCGCGGCGTGCCTCATTCTCGGGGTCGTGCTGATCCGCGCGTGACGGCGGCGCGTGCGTACGTGGCCGGCATATCGGCAACGCATGCACGCGCCGCGATGCTCATGCGTAGTTCATCATCACCGACTTGCTCTCCGTGTACTGGTCGATCACTGCGCGGCCAAGTTCGCGGCCGAAGCCCGACTGCTTCATCCCGCCGAACGGCAACGCGTTGTCGAGCAGCGAGTGGCAGTTGACCCACACGGTGCCTGCGGCAATACGCGGGATCAGCTTGTGGATCGCCGCGAGATCGTTTGACCAGATGCTCGCGCCGAGGCCGTACGGCGTGTCGTTCGCGAGCTGCACGGCCGTATCGACGTCGTCGAACGGCATCGCGACGAGCACCGGCCCGAAGATCTCCTCGCGCACCACGCGCATCGCCTGCGTCGTATCGACCAGCACCGTCGGTTCGACGAAGAAGCCGGGGCCGTCGATCGCGCGGCCGCCCGCAGCGGCACGCGCGCCCTCGCCGAACCCCGAGTCGATGTACCCGCATACGCGCTCGCGTTGCTTCGCGGACACGAGCGGGCCGATCTGCGTCGCCGGGTCCATCCCCGGGCCGATCTTCAGGCTCGCGGCGATTTTCGCGACGCGCTCGATCACGCCGTCGAACACCTTCGAATGAATGTATGCGCGCGAGCCGGCCGTGCACACCTGCCCCTGGTTGAAGAAGATCGCGTTCGCCACGCCCAGCGCGGCCTTGTCGAGATCGACGTCGGGCAGCACGATCACCGGCGACTTGCCGCCGAGCTCCAGCGACATCCGCGTCATGTTGTCGAGCGCCGCGTGGCCGATCGTCTTGCCCGTCTGCGTCGACCCGGTGAACGCGATCTTGTCGATGCGCGGATCGCGCGACAATGCCGCACCGGCCGTGTGACCGTAGCCGGTGACGATGTTGACGACGCCGTCCGGAAACCCGGCCGCCTGAATCAGCTCACCGAGCCGCAATGCGCTCAGCGGGGTGTCTTCGGCGGGTTTCAGCACGACGGTGCAGCCAGTCGCGAGCGCCGGCGCAATTTTCCACGCGGCCATCAGCAACGGGAAATTCCACGGAATGATCGCGCCGACCACGCCAACGGGCTCCTTGCGCGTATAGGCAAAGATTTCGCTGTCCGGCAGGTACGGCATGCCGGCGTCGATCACGCTGCCTTCGATCTTCGTCGCCCAGCCGGCCATGTAGCGGAAGCACTGCGCGGCCATCGCGACGTCGAGCCCCTGCGCGACCAGCACCGGCTTGCCGTTGTCGAGCGATTCGATCTCGGCGAGCTCGCGCGCATTGGCCTCGATCAGGTCGGCGAGCACGAGCATCAGGCGCTCGCGGTCGGTGGTCTTCGCGCTGCGCCACGGGCCTGCATCGAAGGCACGGCGCGCGGCCGCGACCGCCTGCTGCACGTCGCGTTCGTCCGCTTCCGGCACGCGGGCGAGCACGGTGCCGTCGGCCGGGTTCACGACATCGAGCTGGCGGCCCGACGCGGCATCGCTCCACTCGGCGCCGATCAGCATCTTCTTCGGCTTCGCGAGAAACGCGCGCGTCGCGTCGAGCAACGCAAAGGTTTCGTTCGTCTCCATGTTCCTGTTTCCCTGATTCGTTGAGTGAGTCGGTCAGTAGCGATCCGCGACGCCGTCGATCCCGCGCGCCTGCAACGCACGGACGAGACCGGCGCGCACGGCCGCGACGTCGGACAGCGCGGGGCGGCGGTGCGCGGCGACTTCGGCGGCCGTATAGGGCTTGAAGTCGCGCGGCAGCGCATCGCGGTTCATCGTCGTGAGCACCCAGTTCAGCACGTCGGCCAGTTCCCGATCCGACAGCGCCGAGTTCGACGCGCCGGGCACGCGCATCACGTACTCGCGCCCGGCCGGCAGGTGCGTGAAATAGCCGAGCGAATTCGCGAGCGGCGGCACCTTGCCGGGAATGCCGCCGCCCGTCGCCGTGTGGCAACCCATGCAGTTGAGCACCCAGTGCTGCCGTGCGAGCGCGGCATCGGCCGCGCCGTCGGCCTGCGCGGACGCGGGTGCGGCGAACGCACCGGCCGCCGCGGCCGCCAGCAGCAGCCAGCACGACAGCCGATGCGACAAACCGCCGAGCCACGACGACGCCGCGCACCGCGTGCCGTGCACGGACGCGCGCACGCCGTTCACAGGCCGAGCCCCTTGATCACCACCGCGCGCTGCGCATGCACGGCCGTGCCGTCCATCTGCTTCGCCCGCGCCGCACGGATATCGGCCGCGGTGAACGGCTTCGCGTCGCCGTGCTGCGCGTTGAGGTCGAACACGACGTAGTTCAGCACGTGCGCGATGTCGTCGTCGCTCGCGCTCGCGAACGACGGCATCTTGAAGTTGTAGCGTTTGTCGTGCACCTCGATCTCGCCGAACATCCCGTGCAGCAGAGTCGCGATCAACTGCGCCCGCCCGGCTTCCGCCGCCGCGTACTTGCCCGGATACTCGGTCAGCGGCGGCGCGAGGCCGTCCTGTCCTTTTCCGCCCGCCTGGTGACACACCGCGCACTGCGCGTCGAACAGGCTTTTTCCGACCGGGTAATGCACGGCTTCCTGCGCGTGCGCCGCGGCGGGCAACGCGAAGGCCGTCGCGGCCGCCATGCATGCAACGATGCGCTTTCCTGCTTGCTTCACTTTCATTGCTTCGCCGCTCCCAGCAGAACCGAAACCGAACAGTGGTAATTCGAATTACCGTTCGCCATGCACCAGTTGATGTCGTTGTTCAACGACAGCTTGTACAGCGGCTTCTCGCGCTCGTTGCGGTTGCAGAAGCACTTGCCGCACGACGTCTTGCCGCAGCAGTCGTTGTACGACACGATGTAGTCCGAACCGTCGTGAGGATTGCGGCAGGTGCCGATCCACGTGATCGGCGAAGGCGTCGTGCCCGGCGGGCAACTGCTCGACGTGCCGCCGCAGCAGCTGCAGAGCCAGCCGTCGATCGCGCAGTATTTCCAGTAGTCGCAGCTCGTCGGGTCGTCGCTCGCGCCGGCACCGGATGCACCCGACGCCCCCGATGCCGCATCGGCCGCATATGCGGTGCGGTCGACCGGCAGCAGCGGCAGCAGCGCCGACCCCACCAGCACCTTGCCGAGCTTCGCCATCGCGCTGCGCCGCGAACTGTGCTGCGCGACGCCGCGCGCCGACCGCTCGAACCATGAATCAAACACGCCCATGTCGTCGTTCTCCAATGACGTTGAAAAAGGTTCGGCCGGTCACGCGTGCTGCGCGTGCCCGTCGTGGGCATCGTGGCTGTGATCGCCATGCACGAACTGCTGCAGCGACGCGACGCCGCGCTCCTTCGCCTCGAACAGGCTCTCGAGATGCTCGCGCGTGTTGACGAGCCCCTTCGCGCGCACGGTGCCCGTTTCGTCGAGCAGCACCGCATACGGCAGCTTGCCGATCTGGTACGCGAAGCCGAGCTCCTGCGACAGCACGTACGGGAAGCGCCCGAGGTCGTGCTTTCGCGCGAAGCGCGTGTGTTCGTCGGCATCGCCGTCGCTCGCGAGCACGATGTTCACCGGCGTCGCCTCGCTGGCCTGCAGCGACGGCAACAGCGGCAGCAGCTTCTTGCAGACCGGGCACGTCGGCGACAGGAAGAACAACAGCGTGGCCTTGCCCATCGCGTCGATGCCGCCGACCTTCACCTGCGCGCCGCGCATGTCGGTCAATTCGAACGTCGGCGCGATCGCGCCGACCGCAGGCCCCTTGTCGATCATCAGCGCGCCGGCCGGCATGATGCGCTCGTACAGGATGCCGATCTGGCGCACCAGCGCGAGGCAGATCGCGCCGAGCGCGAGGACGGCCACCCACAGCAGGGCGGTGGAAACGGTGAGAGCGGTTTGCATCATGAATTCCTCAGGTGGGAAAGGCGCGGGACGTTGGCGAGCAGCACGTCGACGGTGAGCAACGCGCAGACGATCAGCAGCACGGAGAAGAACAGCGTCAGGTAGTCGAACCACACGACGGCGCGCGTGCCCGGCTCGACGAACGCGGTCGCGGCCAGCGCGACGAGCAGCAGCACGCGCCCGACATGCAGCCAGCCGATGCCGCGCGGGACGTCGGCTCGGGCGGCGGTGAAGCCGGAACAGCCGCAGTCGATGTCGGTATGACCGCGCAGCAGGTTGATCGCGAGCCCGGCCGCGAACGCGAGAAGCAACGCGATCAGGCCGGTCGCGCCGGCCGTGCGCGTGTCGGGAAACAGCAGCACCACGGCGGCGACGGCTTCCGCGAGCGGAATCGCGAACGCGACGGGCGCGGTCAGTGCATCGGGCAGCAGCCGGTAGCCGGCGAGTGCCTGGCGGAACGCGGCGGGCCGGCGCATCTTCGCGAAGGCGCCGAGCAGCACGACGACGGCCGCGCCGGCCTGCGCGCTGGTGGCGAGTACGGGATCGAGGGTCATCGCGGCCTCACGGGTTGACGAGCAGCGACGACGTATTGCCGACCTGCTTCTCGACGTGCTGCAGCGCGCCGGTGCGCGCGTCCATCACGACGAGGTCGGAGGTCGCCGTCAGCCCGTAGAACAGCGGCTTGTCGTCCTCGCTGACCTGGATCGACACGAGCGGATCGACCTTCAGCTGCGCGAGATCCCAGCGCGCGACGCGCTGCTTCGACTTCAGGTCAATCACCCACACCTGCGTGCCGGCGTCCTTGTGCGAGCCGTCGGTGCCCTTGTGCATCAGCACGTAGTAACGGTTCTGTTTTGCCTGCACGGCCGTCTGCTGCATGCCGCCCGGGCGCCAGCCTTCGGCACGCTCGGCGTCCGTCAGCAGCGGCCACGGCTTGCCGAACGCCGGCTTGTCACCGCTGAAATCGGCGCTGCGCACGTTGCCGCCGTAGGTGGTGAACAGGTATTCGCCCTTGTACCGCGACGCGTTCACGAACGCCGGATCCTTGTCGACGTCGATGAATGCCTCCGACATCGTGCGCTTCGTCTCCTTGCCGTTCGCGTCGAGCGTGACGGTCAGTGCCTTGCCGCTTTCGCACAGCGCGGTGAAGCGGTCGTTACCCGACGGATACGCAAGCACGCATGCGGCCGTGTCGATCTCCGACAGCACCTTCTTCGAGACGGCGTCGATCACCGTCACCGACGCGGACGGCGTGATGTTCGCGACGTACAGCCGCTTGCCGTCGGCGCTGAATGCGGTGTTGTACGGCGACGGCACGTGCTGCGCGTGCTTCGCCGGAATCACGATCTCGCCCGCGTGATCGAGCGTCGCGTTGTCGATCATCTCGACGACGTCCGTGCGCGTGCCGTGCGAGCCGCGCGAGAAGTAGGTCGTCGCGACGAAGCTGGTCTTGCGATCGGGCGAGATCGCGAGGCCGGGCGCGAAGCCGCCGTCGATCTGGCCGAGCAGCTTCTTCGCATCGGCGTCGTACACGTAGATGCGCCCGTCGGTCATCGACGGCATCGAGATGTCGACGATATAGACCTCGTGCGGATGCCATGGCGGCATCTTCTGCACGACCAGTTCCTCGGGTTTTTCCACCGCGTTTGCGCCGCCGGCCCATGCCGCCACCAACGCCAGCGTCGCCGCGAGCGCCGAGGTTCGTCGCCTTGTCCTCATGCCGCCTCCAGTGGGGATTCACGTTATGTGGGGCGACTGTAGTTCGACAATAAATCCCGTCAGCACCCGGACCGGCAACGCGTACGTGCCGATTCGGGATATTGGAAATGCGCGTGAAAGCCACGCTGTTGCGCACCCTTCCGACCCTCTGAAACCCGCGCGCGGAATAGCGCTCCCCCGTATTGCGCCGACCGCTCGGCCGGTTTAATCTTGCGCGGTCCAAACGACCGCCGGAGGCGCCGTGCTCGTGTTACATCAGAGGTTCGACGACGCAGACCGGCATGCCGAGGCGCTGCGCGGCTGGAATCAGCGTTACGACCAGATCGGGTCCGGCGCGTATCGCAGCGCGGTCAAGCACGCGGTGCTCGACGGCGTGCAGCTGTTCCAGGAAACGGCGAACGTGCGCATCATCCAGCGCGGATGTTTGCCGCACGGCCATACGGTGTTCGGGATGCCGCTCACCGGCTCGGGCACCTTCGCGTTCGGCGGTGCGCGCATCGAGCGCGGCACGATCGTGATGGCGCGCGGCGGCATACCGTTCGAACTCCATTCACCCGACGACATGTCGCTGATCGGCGTGGTCGTCGAACCCGAATTGATGCAGCAGATCGAAGATGCCGCCGACGTCCGGCTGGACGCACGCGCGCTGCGGCACGGCGTCGTCGAGGTGCCGGTCGCCGCGCGCGAACGCGCGAGCGTGCAGCTCGCGACGCTGCTCGAACGCGTGCTGTCGGCGCCCGATACGTTCGACGCGGCACGCGCGCAGTGCGCGATCCGCGCCGACGTCGGCAACGTGCTCGTCGATCTCCTCACCTACCGGATGCCCGAGCCGTCGAACCGGCTCACGCACGCCTGCCACGCCGACATCGTGCGCCGCGTGCACGACTACGTGATCGAGCACCCGGAAGCGCCCGTCGACATCCTGAGCCTGTGCACGCAACTGCGCGTGAGCCGGCGCACGATGCAGAACAGCTTTCAGTCGGTCGTGCAGACGAGTCCGCTCAACTACACGCGCTCGCTGCGCCTCGCGCAGGTCCGACGCCTGCTGCTCGACACGCGGCAATCCGACCTGCCGATCAGCGAGGCGGCCGCACGCTGGGGCTTCCTGCATCTCGGGCATTTCGCGAGCGTGTACAAGGCCCAGTTCGGCGAATTGCCGTCGGCGACGGCGCGCCGCACGGTGCATCGCGCAAAAACGCGCTGAACGCCGGCAAAAAACCGCGATAATTCCGGCTTGACCGTTCGGCGCCCGCGAGCCGGGCGCGGCCCGCGCCGGCCCGCTCGCCGCGTCGCGCGACGACCACCTGCTTCCACCCCACGCCCCGATGCCCGAGGATTTCCACTTCCTGCTGCTGCCCGGCTTCTCCGCGCTCGGCTTCATGTCCGCGGTCGAGCCGCTGCGCGTCGCGAACCGCTTTCGCACCGAGCTGTATCGCTGGCACGTGATCAGCGCGGACGGCGCGCCCGTCGCCGCAAGCAACGGCATTCCGGTCGCCGCCGAAGCCGCGTGCGCGGACGTCCCGCAGGTCGATACGGTGTTCGTCGTCGCGGGCTTCGATCCGCTCGTGTGCTACACGCGCACGCTCGGCGACTGGCTGCGCCGCCAGCACCGGCATGGTGCGACGCTCGGCGGCATCGACACGGGCAGCTTCGTGCTCGCGGAAGCCGGGCTGTTCGACGCGTCGCAGCCGCTCACGCTGCACTGGGAAGCGCTGGCCGCGTTCCGCGAGCGCTATCCCGGCCTGAACGCGACGCAGGAGCTGTTCGAGATCGACGACCGGCGCATCACGTGCGCGGGCGGCACCGCGTCGATCGACATGATGCTCGACCTGATCGGCCGCCGGCACGGCGCCGATCTCGCGGCGGCGATCTCCGAGCAGTTCGTCGTCAGCCGCATCCGGCAGCGTTCGGACAGCCAGCGGCTCGAGATCGCCGCGCGCTACGGCGTGCACAACCGCAAGCTGATCCAGGTGATCGGCACGATGCAGCGGCACATGGAGAACCCGCTCGGCTCGGACGCGCTCGCACAGGAAGTGTCGATCACGCGGCGCCAGCTCGAACGGCTGTTCAGCGCGACGCTGAACGACACGCCGACGCGCTTCTACCTGAACCTGCGCCTCGATCGCGCACGCGAACTGCTGCAGCAGACCGACATGAGCATCACGTCGGTGTGCGTCGCGTGCGGCTTCGAATCGCCGTCGCATTTCTCGCGTACCTATCGCGCACGATTCGGGATGAGCCCGCGCAGCGACCGGCGTGCGACACGCTGATCGTCACGGCTTTTGATCACAATCCGGCGCGGTATTGCACGTTCCGGCAGCGTTTCCCGCCGCTCGCTGAACAATGCCGGCAATTGATCGACCAACCGAAGCGGTCGTCGAAAATAATTTGGAATGTCGCTGAAAATATTCTGTAACATATCAAACAAAGTTAGATAGGCAGCCTAACGACACGCCTGCTGCATCTCGGCGCGCGTCGCGCCACGCAGGCTGCCCACCGATATCCAATATCGATCCGAGGGGTATGACATGACGATGCTCGCTTCGCCGTCGCCGCACCTGCCTGCCGTTCGCATCCCTTCACGCGCGTCCCCCTCTTTGCCTGCCCGCTTCTTTTCGACCTGAGATTTAGTTCTCCTTAGTCAGTCGATACTCCCTACACCGCTTCGCCGCACCGGTTCCATCGAACCGGCGCGCGGGCCGTGTCGTGCCTGCTCGCCACGAGCGCGCGGGCGTGTCCAACCGTTGAGATGAGGATCACGTATGCAGACATCACGCAAAGCATTGCCGCTCGCCCTGAGTCTCGCGCTCGGTTTCGGCATCGTCGGCGGCACCCTGGCCGATACGAAAGTGTCGAATCCGCAGGCCGCCAGCCTGCGCGAAAGCCTGACGCGCGGCGTCGCGCCGCCGGCCGCGAAAGCCGATACGGCCGCCGGGCAATTCCGCGCGGACGGCGTCGCCGTCACGCTGTACAACCCGGCCTGGCGCGTCAAGAAAGCCGCCGCGACGCCCGCCGCCACCGCGCGCGACTTCGTCGCGTCGCAAGCGGCGCAGCTCGGCCTCGACGCGGCGGCGCTCGCGAGCCTCGTCGTCACGTCGGAACGCAACGATGCCGACTTCACCGTCGTGCGCCTGCAGCAGCAGGCTGCCGGGCTACCCGTGTACGGCAGCGACATCGCGGTGACCGTCGCGAAGGACGGCCGCATCCTGTACGTCGCAAGCAACACGATCAGCGGCGTGGTCGCGACGACGCGCAAGTCGCAGGCCGTCGACCAGCAGCAGGCGCTCGACCGCGCCCGCGCGTATCTCGGCGTGAGCGGCTTCACGCATCTCGACGCCCAGCTCGTCGCATTCGTCGACCAGGCCGGCACGCACACCGCGTGGAAGGTGCGCGGCCGCCCGCAGGACGGCCCGAAGGGCGACTGGGAACTGCTGATCGATTCGGGTAGCGGCGAAGTGCTGCGCGCCGAGGACAAGGCGTTCTACGCGACCGACGGCACCGGCTTCGTGTTCCGCCCCGATCCGCTGTCGCCGACGAAGAGCAGCTACGGCAGCACCGGCTACAAGGACAGCAGCGACGCCGATTCGACGCAACTCACGGCCGCACGCGTGCGCGTGACGCTGAAGGAGCTCGCGCAGTCGGGCACGCGCTACACGCTGACGGGCCCGTACGCGGCATGCATCGATTTCGATGCGCCGCTCGACAAGGCGTGCCCGTCGCAGTCCACGCCCGCGTTCGAATTCACGCGCGGCAACCTGTATTTCGAGGCCGTGAACGCGTACTACCACATCGACACGTTCCTGCGTTACGTGAACCAGACGCTCGGCATCAAGGCGCTGCCGTACCAGTACACGGGCGGCGTGCAGTACGACCCGCACGGCGAATCGGGCGACGACAACTCGTCGTATTCGTCGAGCAGCGGCCGGCTGACCTTCGGGCAAGGCGGCGTCGACGACGCGGAAGACGCGGACGTCGTGATCCACGAGCTCGGCCACGGCATCCACGACTGGGTCACCAACGGCGGCCTGTCGCAACAGGAAGGCCTGTCGGAAGGCACCGGCGACTATCTCGCCGCCGCGTACAGCCGCGACTTCAACCAGTGGAGCCCGTCGGATGCGCAGTATCAGTGGGTCTACAACTGGGACGGTCACAACGAGTTCTGGGGCGGCCGCGTGACCAACTGGAACGTCGGGCGCACCTATGCGCAGGCGCGCGGCGCGGAGATCCACACGGCCGGCCAGTACTGGGCGTCATGCAACCTCGTCGCGCGCGATGCGATCGGCGCGCAGGCGATGGACAAGGCGTTCCTGAAGGGACTGTCGATGACCAACAGCTCGACCAACCAGAAGGCGGCCGCACAGGCCGTGCTGACGGCCGCCGCCGCGCTCGGCTACAGCAGCACGCAGCTCACCGCGATCGGCAACGCGTACAACAAGAGCTGCACGTACGGCGTGACCGTTCCGCAGAAGTCGTAATGCCGCAGCAGGCGGGAGCGCGTCGCACGACCTGCGGCGCGCTCCCTTCTCCGACATCGCCATCCTCACGAGACCGAACATGCCTACTCTGAAACCGACCCGCCTGAGCGCCGCGCTGGGCGGCATGCTGCTGACCGCCGCCGCGCACGCGACGCCCGTCTGGATCACGCTCGGCGACACCGCGTTCCGCCAGCTCCAACGCATCGATGCGACCGCAACCGCGCAATACAGCACGACCGTCGACGCCGGCAAGGCGGCCGACGGCGCCGCGCGCCGCGAAACCGTTCACGTCGTCGAGATCGACGATACCCGGCTCGGCGAGCTGGCCCACGCGGTCCACCACACGCGCGGCCACGGGCCCGGCTACGTCATTCACGATTCGTTCGACGACGCGCGGCAGGCGCTGCAACCGTTGCCGGCGACGCTCGCGAAACAGGCCGCCGCTCCCGCGTACACGGTGTCGAACGTGCCGCAGATCGGCACGTGGGTCCAGCAACTGCAGGCCAGCAACATCGTCGGTACGATCACGTCGCTGTCCGGTTTCACGAACCGCTACTACACGACGTCGCACGGCGTCGCCGCATCCGACTGGCTCGCACTGCAATGGAAGCAGCTGGCGGGTTCGCGTGCCGACATCACCGTCGAGCAGTTCGCACATACGGGTTTTCCGCAGAAATCCGTGATCCTGACGATCCGCGGCAGCGATCCGGCCGCGGGCACCGTCGTGCTCGGCGGCCACCTCGATTCGACCGTCGGCCGCACGACGGAGAACACGCGCTCGCCCGGCGCCGACGACGATGCGTCGGGCATCGCCAGCCTCACCGAGGCGCTGCGCGTGCTGCTCGCGAACAACTACCGGCCGAAACGGACCATCAAGTTCGTCGGGTATGCGGCCGAGGAAGCCGGCCTGCTGGGTTCGAAGGCGATCGCGAAGCAGTTCCGAACGCAGAATGCGAACGTGGTCGGCGTGCTGCAGCTCGACATGACGAACTACAAGGGCGATCCGAAGGACATCTACCTGATCACCGACTACACGAACGCGGCGCAGAACACCTACGTGAAGAACCTGGCTGCGACCTACCTGCCGGAGCTGGCGATCGGCACGTCGCAGTGCGGCTATGCGTGCTCGGATCACGCGTCGTGGAATGCGCAGGGGTATCCGGCATCGTTCCCGTTCGAGGCCGACCAGAACGACAGCCCATACATCCACACGGTGAACGACACGCTGGAGAACTCCGATCGACAGGCCAACCATGCGCTGAAGTTCGGCAAGCTGGCGCTGGCCTATGCGGTCGATCTCGGCGGCATTGCCGGCGCGACGGTCAAGCGCTGAGCGTACCTCGCCGAGCGGTTTTCTCGCATTCGGCAATGAAACGGGCGTTCATCCGCGTGGGTGCGCCCGCTCGAATGCCTTTTCTCCGTCGGGCTAGAATCGTCGTTCGACCACTCGCTACACGCTTGCCCATCATGACCGAACCCACTCGCTCCATCGACGACCTGTCGCCCGCCCGCGTCACGACCGCGTTCGACCTGCCCGGCCATACGACCGTTCGCTCGCTCGGCGTCGCGCAGGGCATCGTCGTGCGCTCGCGCTCGATCGTCGGCTCGTTCGGCGCGTCGCTGCAGACGATCTTCGGCGGCAACATCACGCTCTATACGTCGCTGTGCGAGAAGGCGCGCGAGCAGGCGTTCGACAAGATGCTCGCCGAGGCGCGCAAGCTCGGTGCGAATGCGATCGTCGCGATGCGCTACGACTCGACCGAGATCGGCTCGGGCGTGACCGAAGTCATCTGCTACGGCACGGCCGTGCGCGTGACGCAGGACGCGTGACGTGTGATGCGCGTCACGCGTCGCGTTCGAGCGACTTCATGTTCGTGAGCTGCGGAAAGAGCCGCATCCACGCCAGCGCGACGGCGATCGTCGCCGCGCCGCCGACGGCGATCGCGGCCGGCGCGCCCCACCACGCGGCCGTCACGCCCGATTCGAATTCGCCGAGCTGGTTCGACGTGCCGATGAACAACGAGTTGACCGCGCTCACGCGGCCGAGCATGTCGTCGGGCGTACGCAGCTGCACGAGCGACAGGCGCACGACGACGCTGATCACGTCCGACGCGCCGAGCGCGGCCAGCGCCACGAGCGACAACGCGAAGTGCCGCGACAACCCGAACACGATCGTCGCGATGCCGAACGCGATCACGCCGCCGAACATCGCGCGGCCCGGCCGCCCCTTCAATGGAAAACGCGTGAGCCACAGCGTGCCCGCGAGTGCGCCGACCGCCGGCGCCGCGCGCAGCGCCCCGAGCCCCCACGGGCCGACCTGAAGGATGTCGCGCGCATAGATCGGCAACAGCGCGGTCGCACCGCCGAACAGCACCGCGAACAGGTCCAGCGACAGCGCGCCGAGAATCGCCGGCTCGCGCCGGATGAACGCGATGCCCGAGAACACCGAGCGCAGCGTGACCGGCTCGCGCGCGGGCGGGGCGCTGCGCAGCGGAATCGTGCCGCTCAGCATCGCCGCGATCGCGAAGGCCGCGACGCTCGTGCCGAACGCGACGGGCGCGCCGATACCATAGAGCAACCCGCCGAACGCGGGCCCGAGGATCTGCGCGGCCTGGTTCGCGGACGTCGACAGCGCGGTCGCGCGCGGCAGGTCGCTGCGCGGCACGACGGCCGGCAACAGCGACGACACCGACGGCGACTCGAACGCACGCGCCGTGCCGACGATCGCCGCGAGCGCATATACGGCCGGCGCGGCCAGCCACCCTTGCACCGCGCCGAGCAGGAACACGCCGGCGGCCAGTGCCTCGACGCTCTGGCAGATCGTCGCGATGCGCCGGCGGTCGTAGCGGTCGGCCACCTGCCCGACGACGAGCGTCAGCGCGAACATCGGCACGAACTGCGCGAGGCCGACGAGACCGAGTGCGAACGCGCTGTGCGTGAGCGCATATACGTACCAGCCGATCGCGACCGACAGGATCTGGAAGGCCAGCGACGACATCACGCGCGTGCCCCAGAAACGCTGGAACGGTGCGTGGCGAAACAGGTTGGCGGGTAACGGGGATAACGGACTGGAATCGGGCACGGGGGTGGTCATCGGGGTCTCGGCGGTCGGCGGTGCGCACCGCAGCCGTTCGGGAAAACGACGACGCACGCGGGGGCGTGCGGCAACGGTGCGGACGCGGCCAAAGCGCGATGATATGCCAACCGCCGAAAACCGGCCGGCCGCCTGCCGCGAGCGCCATCGAGCCGGCGCATCGCACAAAAAAAAAGCGCGAACCGCGGTTCGCGCCAAAGAGAGACCTCGCTGAAGACGTCACACCATTCCCACCACTGCGCTCAGAACGAATGCCGCATCCCGATCCGCACGTCGGCCTGCGTCTGCGTCGTCGACGGCGTGAAGCTGTAGCCGACCACCGCATCGACGCCCTGCGACGCGCGCAGGTAATCGCCGGAGATGTAGATGTCGGTGCGCTTCGACAGCAGGTAATGCAGGCCCGCCGTGCCCTGGTTCCAGTGATGGCCTTCGAAGCGCGTGTGCTGGTAGCCCGCGATGAAGCTCAGCGCCGGCGTGAACTGGTACAGGCCGCCGCCTTCGTACACCTGCATGTGCGACGACTGGCCGAAGCCCTTGATCGTCGTGTACGAGTAGTTGGCGTCGAGCGTCAGCTTGCCGATCGTGTAGCTGGTGCCGATGCCGAACGTGCCCTGGCTGTCGACGTCCATCGGCGTGTTCGCGAACAGGTCGGTGCGCGCGCCGGTCGCCGGATCGACGGTGACGGTCTGCTGGCCGAGGAACGTGTGCGTGCCGATCATCGCGTACGGATCGAACGCGTAGATGCCGTTCGGGTTGTTCAGGCGCGTGTACGCGGCGCCGATCGAGAAGTCACCCTTCGTGAAGCTCGCGCCCGCGCTCCATGCGCTGTTGCGATGGAAGTTGCCCGCGACGTTGCCGAACGAGTACATCGCGCCGAACTTGAAGCCGCTCAGGTCGTTCGACAGGAACTTCACCGAGTTCGGCAGGCGGTCGCCGTTGAAGCGGTCGAAGTCGCCCTGGTGGATCGCGTAGCCGCTGCCCCACGCCGAGATGTTGTAGATCGATACGAGTTCGTTGGTGATGTCGAGCTGGTTGCCGAACGACAGCGTGCCCCAGTCGTTCTGCAGGCCGACATACGCCTGACGGCCGAATTCCGCGCCGCCGAAGCCGAGTTGCCCGTTGCCGAGATGGAAGCCGCTCTCGAGCGTGAACACGGCCTTCAGGCCGCCGCCCAGGTCTTCGGTGCCCTTGAGGCCGAAGCGGTTCCCGTAGGCGACGCCGTCGTCGAACTTGACCACGTGCGAACCGCCCGTGTTGTTCACGTACGTGATACCCGCGTCGAGAATCCCGTACAGCGTCACGCTGCTTTGCGCATGTCCGACGGCGGGAATACAGGCCGCGCATGCAAGCGCGGCGGCTACGGCAACTTTCGTATGCTTCATTATCGACCACCCTCCCTGAACCGTTCGATGGATAGAATCTCGTCCCGACGCGTGCCGCGATGCGCCGGTGGATTCGAATTCAGACCGCCCCGCTGGCTTCGGTATTTCGTTTTCCGCAATAACGCAGCCATTGGCGAAAAATACAAACCCATATTTCAGGCCACCCGTCTGAAGGCGACACTAAATGGTCGCCATGCGACGGATCGGGAAAACACGTAGACAGGCGGCACGGTAAATACCGGCCGCCCGGAGGGAGGGAATCAGCGGCCGTCGAGGGCCGCGCGCACGGCCGGCAGGCCCGGCGCGCCGGCCGCCGTCGTCACGCCGTCGAGCCAGCCGGCGACCAGCGCCGGCTCGGCCTTCAGCGCATGTTGCGCCGCGAGTGCGGGCGAGGTCTTGTTGTCGAGCATGTCGGCGATCATCCGGTTCTCGACGTCGACGGAGAACGTCATCTGCCGGAACAGCCGCGCGAGGTTCGTGCACTGGCCGGCGAACCCGGCACGCGTGACCGTGTTGACCGTCGCGCCGCCGTAGTTCGGGCCGAAGTACGCATCGCCGCCCGACAGATACGTCAGATGAAACTTCGTGTTCATCAGATGCGGCTCCCACGCGAGAAACACGATCCAGCGCTTGTCGCGCACCGCCCGCTCGACCTGCGTGAGCATGCCCGTCTCGCTCGATTCGACGAGCGACCAGTTCGCGGGCCCCAGCACGTGGTCGGACAGCATCCGCTTGATGTTCTGGTTCGCGGGTGCGCCGGGCTCGATCCCGTAGATCTTGCCGCCGAAACGGTCCGCGTAGCGCGCGAGATCGGCGAACGTGTGCACGCCGGCCGCGGCCACGTAGTCGGGCACCGCGAGCGTGAATTTCGCACCACTCAGGTTCGCGTGCAGCACGTCGATCGATTTTTCGTCGACGAACGGCTTCACGAGCGGCGCCTGCGCGGGCATCCAGTTGCCGAGGAACACGTCGACCTGCCCTTTCTTCAACCCCTGGTACGTGATCGGCACCGACAGGTTCGCCACGTCCTGCCGGTAGCCGAGCGCCTTCAGCACGACGCCCGCCATCGCGTTCGTCGCGTCGATGTCGGTCCAGCCGGGCGCCGCCATCTTCACGGCGTCGCACGTCTGCGGATCGGCGGCATGCGCCGGCTGCGCCGCCACGCACGCGGCGGCGGCAAGCGCCGCGCCGATCCTTCGGATTGCTGCATTGCATTGCCGTTTCATCGTCCGCTTCCTCCGTCGTTCATGAATGTTCGCACCGCCGGACGCTCAGCGCCCGACGCGCGGAAAACGCGCCATCGCCTCGAGCGTGTCGAGTTCGATGTGATTGCGCATGTAGCGCTGGCTCGCGTCGGTGAACGGCTGCCAGTCCCACGCGTGGATGCGGCCCTGCGTCGTCGCCGCGTAATGGAAGCGCCGGCGCCGCTGGCTCGCGCGCACCTGCCGGTCCAGCTCGGGCAGGTTCCAGCGCTGTGCGGCCTCCACGCGGAACGCGGCGAGCACGTCGGCGGCTTCCGGCTGCCCGGCCAGGTTCGTCAGCTCGCGCGGGTCGTCCGACAGGTGGTAGAGCTGGTCGGGATCGGCCAGGCAATGCACGTATTTCCAGTCGCCGCGGCGGATCATCACGACCGGCGCGAGCGCGCCTTCCGCGAGGTATTCGCCGAGCGCGACATCGTGCGCGGGCGTGCCGTGCAGGTGCGGCACGAGGCTCGCACCGTCGACCGGGTCCGGCCATCCGGCGTCCGGCCAGCCGCCGGCGGGCGTGGCGCCGGCCAGCTCGACGAGCGTCGGCAGCAGGTCGACGTGCGACACGGGCCCGCGCACCCGCGCAGCGCCGAAGCGGCCCGGCGCATGCACGATCAGCGGCACGCGGCAGCCGCCTTCGAAGAACGTCATCTTGTACCAGAGCCCGCGTTCGCCGAGCATGTCGCCGTGGTCGGACGTGACGATCACGATCGTGTCGTCGGCGAACCCGCATTGCTCGAGGGCGGCCAGCACGCTGCCGAACTGCGTGTCGACGTAGGACGTCGCGCCGTAATACGCGCGGCGGGCGGCGCGGATCTGCGCGTCGGTCGGCGGCGTGCGGTCGTTCTCGCAGACGAAGCGCAGCCGCTGCGAATGCGGATCGCTTTCGGCCGCATCGAGCCGCACGGCCGGCATGTCGATGTCTTCGTCGCGGTACAGATCCCAGTATTCGCGCGTGATCGCATACGGGTCGTGCGGATGGGTCAGCGACACGACCATGCAGAACGGCCGCGTATCGTGTCCGGCCGCACGTTCGCGCGCGACGTCGTACAGCTTCTGTTTCGCGGCGAACGTCACTTCGTCGTCGAAGTCGAGCTGGTTCGTACGCACGCACGGGCCGGCATCGAGCACCGAGCTCATGTTGTGATACCAGCTCGGCCGCTCGGTCGGTTGATCCCAGTCCGGCACCCAGCCGAAATCGGCCGGATAGATGTCGGTCGTGAGGCGCTCCTCGAAGCCGTGCAACTGATCGGGCCCGCAGAAATGCATCTTGCCGGACAGCATCGTCCGGTAGCCGCCCGCGCGCAGGTAGTGTGCGAACGTCAGCGTTTGCGCCGGCAATTCGGCGGCGTTATCGTAGGCGCCGATCCCCGACGGCAGCTTGCCGGTCAGCAGCGAGAAGCGCGACGGCGCGCACAAAGGGCTCGCGCAGTACGCGGCGTCGAACACCACGCCTTCGGCGGCGAGCCGGTCGAGCGTCGGCGTACGGGCGACGCGGTTGCCGTACGCCGGCAGCGCGAACGGCGTGAGCTGGTCGGCCATCAGGATCAGGATGTTGGGTGTCGGGTTCGTCATCGGCGATCGTGGGGAAAGCGGTGTTCGAATGGAACGGCGCGCCGCCTTGGCAGCGAGACGTCCGGCATGACGGAGGCGGTCCGCAGAAACTGCCGCGCGCAGGGGCCGCGCTGGCTAGAATTGCCGAATGCATTGCGCGGCGGCGCGCGAAGCGCATGTGCCGTACCGTCCGCTGCACTATCGCCCGCCCGAATTCACGCGGGTAGGCGTCCGGCCCTTATGGGGCCATTAGAGGGACTTATGTCGAAACCCGAACCGTTACCGTCGATGCAGGCGCTGCGCGCGTTCGAATCGGCTGCCCGGCTGGCGAGCTTCACGGCCGCCGCGCGCGAGCTCGGCTCGACGCAGCCGGCCGTGAGCCAGCAAGTGTTCCAGCTCGAAGCCGAACTCGGCGTGCCGCTGTTCGAACGCAGCCCGCGCGGCGTCACGCTGACGGCCGACGGCCAGTGCCTGTACGAAGCCGTGCGGCTGAGCCTCGACACGCTGCGCGGCGCAACCGCGACGTTGCGCGCGCGCCGCGAGCACGGCGCACTCACGATCGTCACCGACTTCGGTTTCGCGACCTACTGGCTGATGCCGCGCCTGGCCGGGCTGAAACGCGTGATGCCGGACGTCGACGTGCGCGTCGTCACGTCACAGGATTACGACGCGCAACGCGACCACGGCGACATCGCGGTCCTGTTCGGCGACGGTCACTGGCCGTCGTGCACGGCCGCGCGGCTGTTTCCGGAATCCGTCACGCCCGTCTGCTCGCCCGCGTTCCGCGATGCGCACCGGGGCGTCGCGCGGGCCGAGCACCTGCTCGCGCTGCCGCTGCTGCACGTACAGCCGACGCGCCCCGAGCGCTGGCTGTCGTGGTCGGGCTGGTTCGACGCGCACGGGCTCGAATCGCCGGCCGCCACCCGCGGCGTGACCTTCAACAGCTATGCGCTCGTGATCCATGCGGCGCTGCTCGGCGAAGGCGTCGCGCTCGGCTGGGCGCCGCTCGTCGACGAACTCGTCGCGGCCGGCCAGCTCGTGAAGCTGGTCGATGCGCCCGTCGTCACGTCGCGCGGCTACTTCCTGGTGCGCCCGCCACAGCGGCCCGAGCCGGACGCGACCCACGTGTTCCGGCGCTGGCTGCTCGACGCGTGCGCGGCGGCCTGACGCAGCACGCGCCTTCGCGTCCGTTCCGCTTCTCCGCGCCCCTTCCCCGCTCCCGCCCGCTGGCGCACCGATACCAGCCACACGGCGCGTTGGTTCTATCCGCGCTGAAATCGTCCTGATTTACTTGAGCCTCCCGCTACCCGCGCGGCGCGGCGCTGTCGTGCGCCGCCGCGCGGCCGTGCGCCCTGCCATTCGAGGAGTCTCATGACCGCCGAGCACCGCCCCGATCAATTCGTCCTGACACTGTCGTGCCCGAGCGCGGCCGGTCAGGTCGCCGCCGTCGTCGGCTTTCTCGATCGCCATCGCTGCTACGTCGATGCGCTGAACGTGTTCGACGACGATCTCAGCAACCGCTTCTTCGTGCGCTGCGTCTTTCATCCGACGGATGAAACGCTGCAGATCGACGCGCTGCGCCAGGAATTCGCGCCAATCGCGGCCGGACTCGGCGGCCACGATGGCGACAACCAGTGGGCGATCCACGACGTCAATGCGCGGCCGAAGGTGCTGATCATGGTGTCGAAGCTCGAGCACTGCCTCGCGGATCTGCTGTTCCGCTGGCGCATGGGCGAGCTGAAGATGGACATCGTCGGCATCGTGTCGAACCATCCCGATTTCGAGCCGCTCGCCGCGCAGCACGGGCTACCGTTCCGCCACTTCCCGATCACGGCCGACACCAAGGCGCAGCAGGAAGCGCAATGGCTCGACTTCTTCGAATCGAGCGGCGCGGAGCTCGTGATCCTCGCGCGCTACATGCAGGTGCTGTCGCAGGAGACGAGCGCGAAGCTCGCGAACCGCGCGATCAACATCCATCACTCGTTCCTGCCCGGCTTCAAGGGCGCGAAGCCGTATCACCAGGCGCATGCGCGCGGCGTGAAGCTGATCGGCGCGACCGCGCACTTCGTGACCGACGATCTCGACGAAGGCCCGATCATCGAGCAGGTCGTCGAGCGCGTCGATCATGCGCTGCGGCCGGAGCAGTTGCTCGCGGTGGGGCGCGACGTCGAAAGCCTCACGCTCGCGCGGGCGGTGAAGGCGTTCATCGAGCGGCGGGTATTTTTGAACGGCGACCGGACGGTGGTGTTTCCGTAAGCGGGCGGCGGCCGCACCCGAACGCGGCGGAAACGAACAAGGCCCAACCGGCGTGTAACCGGCTGGGCCTTTTTGTCGTCGTGCGACGGCGGCGCGCCCACCTTACCGCATCACTTCACCCACGCGAAGTAATACGACAACCAGATCGTCAACGCCGCGCCGATCAGCGCCGCATACGGCATCAGGCTCAGCCATGGCGCGCGCTTCGGCACTTCCAGTTCCATATCCCGCTGCATCTGTGCGGGGAAACGGCCGCGATCTTGCCAGTAGTGGCGGAACAGGAACACCGGCACGATCAGCAGCATCGCGATCAGCCCGTTGCGCAGCGTGCCTTCGCCCTGCAGGTTCGCGCCCGCGCCGACGTAGACGAGGTTCGCGTAACCGCAGATCGCGCCGCCGACGAGCAGCCAGGTCGGGCAGCGGAACGGCCGATCCCAGTTGCCGCGATCCATCCGGTGGATCCAGCCCGACTGGAGATTCAGGAATACGAACAGCATGTAGCAGACGTTCGAGATCGACAGCACCGTCATGTAGTCCGACATCATCAGCAACACGAGGTTGAAGCCGAGGTCGGTCCACATCGCGCGCGTGGGCGAGCCATGCTCGTTCACGTGCGACAGGTACTTCGGCAGCCAGCCGTCGACCGATGCCTGGTACAGCGTGCGGGACGAACCCATCATCGACGTCATCACGATCAGCAGGATCGACAGCATCAGCATCACGACGACCGCATTCGCGACCCACGCGCCGCCGCCGACGATCTTCGCCATCGCGGCCGCGACGCCGGTGCCGTCGCCGATCGACGGATCGAGCATCGCCTGCGTGCCGAGCGCGCCCTGGAACGCCATCGGCACGAGCGTCATCACGACCAGACACAGTGCGCCCGACCAGAAGATCGCCTTCGCGGTGTCGCGACGTGGATCGCGGAACTCACGCGTGTAGCAGACGGCCGTCTCGAAACCGTACGAGGCCCAGCCAGCCATGAACATCGCGCCGAGCGCCATCGTCACGCCCTGCCCGTTCCACGAACCGAAGCTCGCGGCCGTGAGGTTGCCCTGCGCGTCGTGACCGAGCGGCAAGAGCGGGAGCAGGTTCGACATCGGCACGTCGCCGGTGACGAACGGTACGATGCCGACGATCAACAGCGGCGTGAGCGATGCAATGCCGAGAATGCGCTGCGTACGTGCAGCCTTCGACGCACCGCTGTGCTGAAGCTTGAACGTGATGAGAAGCAGAATCGTCGCGATGATGAACGTCGCGTTGATCCGCAGGGACAGACCCGGCTTGATGAACCCGAGATCCGCAACCTTGAGCTGCCAGTGCAGCACCGCCGCATTGGCGGGAAAGAGACTCGTGAGCGCGTAGCTCGCCGCGAGGCCGCAGCCGAGTGCAAGCATCGGCGACCACGCGAGCCAGTTGCACCACACGGAAACCGGGGCAATCAGCTTGCTGTAACGCACCCAGCCAATCGCGCCGTACACCGACGCGCCGCCCGATTTATGGGGAAATAGCCCGGATATTTCCGCATAAGTCGCGCTTTGAATCAGCCCCATCGTGATCGCGGCGATCCAGATCGCCCACGCGGGCTGGCCGATCGTCGCGCATACGCCGCCGATCGTGAACAGCACGCCTGCCGGCACGCCGCTCGTCACCCAAAAAGCGTCTTTCCAGGTCAGGCCACGGTGCAGCGTATGGCCCGTCGAATCATGTGAGATGGTTGCCTCAACATCACTGGTGCGATTAGCACGCAGTCCTGCCTGACTCATCCAGTTCCTCCTCTCGATCAGTGTTAGCGCGTTGGCGCTTACGCTGCTCCGATACAAAGCAGATGACTCCGCACAAGGGCGCTAGTGTAACAACTTACGCGCTTTTTTGCAGAATCCGCAAAAGAATTCCGGGATATGGCCGCATTGCATCCTGATTGTTTCGGATTCCTGCATGCCATTCCCGGCGTATTTTTATGATGATTCGTACGACGTAGATCGAGGCGCTTACTGTGCGCCTTCCGTCCACGAATTCACGCGATCGGCATGCGCCGCAATCCACGCATCCGCGGCCGCTTCCGGCTTCGAGCCGTTCTGGATCGCCAGCATCACGCTGTCGATTTCACCCGGCTTCCACTGGAATTTCTTCAGGAACGCGACGACCGGCTTCGCCTTGGTTTCGAGGCCCGGATTCACGACGCTGTCGACGTGCTCGGCGCCGCCGAACACCTTCTTCGGATCCTCGAGGAAGCGCAGCTTCCACTTCGCGAACATCCAGTGCGGCGCCCAGCCGGTCACGATCACCGGCTTGTTCGCGCCGACCGAACGCGACAACTCGGCCGTCATCGCGCTGCCCGAGCTGGGCATCAGCGTGTAGTTCAGCCCGTAGCTCTTGATCGCGTCGTCGGTCTTGCGCATCACGCCGGCGCCCGCATCGATGCCGACGATCCGGCCGCCGAAGCTGCCCTTCTCCGCATTCAGGTCGTCGATGCTCTTCGCCTTCACGTACGCGGGTACGATCAGGCCGATCTTCGCATCGGGGAAATTCGCGCCGAGGTCGACGACCTTGGCCTTGTACTCGTCCCAGTACGAGCCGTGCGTGACCGGCAGCCACGCGGACAGCGTCGCATCGAGATCGCCGCGCGCGACGCCCTGCCACATGATCCCGGCCGCGACCGGCACGAGCTTCACCTCGTAGCCGAGCTTCTTCTCGATGACGCGGGCCGCGACGTTCGACGTCGCGACGCTGTCGTCCCAGCCTTCGACGTAGCCGATTTTCAGCGTCGGCTTCGTATCGGCCAGTGCCGATGCGCTCAATGCCACCATTGCCGACAGGGCGCCGGTCCACAACAGTTTTCCGAACAGTTTCATGGTCGATCTCCTTGGTCTGCGCACCGTGCGCGTTGTCTCTCTAGGTTCTTCAACCACAAATCCGCGGTATCGTTGTTTTCCGACAGATGCTTGTCCGGACGCGACGCGCCCGGACAGCCGATGGCGTGCTTCGACTACTTGTCGATCACGAGATCCGACAGCGGCTTGCTGCAGCACAGCAGCACCATCCCCTGGTCGATCTCGCGCTGGCGGATACCGCCGTTGTGCTTCATCTCGACCTGCCCCGACACGAGCTTCACCTTGCAGGTGCCGCACATGCCCTGCGTGCACGAGGCGGGCAGCCGCACGCCCGACTGGCGCGCCGCGTCGAGCACGTGCTGCTCCGAGCCGCACGAAATCTCGCGGTTGCTCTTCGCGAAGCTGACCGTGTACTGCTTCGTCGCGGCGTCACCGCCTTCGACCGGCGGCACGAGTTCGGCGAGCACTTCGTCGCTCGCGGTCTGCGCGAGCGTTTCGAACGAGAAGCTTTCCTCGTGATACTGCTTGCGATCGAAGCCGGCTTCGTCGAGCAGGTCGCGCACGGCCTTCATGTACGGCGCGGGGCCGCACGTGAAGATCTCGCGTTCCATGAAATCCGGCGCGATCAGCTTGAGCAGCGGCAGCGTCAGGAAGCCCGTGACGCCCGGCCAGTTGGTACGTGCGCCGACGCGCTCGACGACGAACGACGTGCGGAAATTCGTATGGTTCGACGCGATCAGGTCGAGCTCGCGCGCGAAGATGATGTCGTCAGGCGTACGTGCGCTGTGCACGAACAGGATGTCGCGATCCTCCGCGAGATCGTGGTGCGCGCGGCTCATCGACATCAGCGGCGTGACGCCCGAGCCGGCCGACAGGAACAGGTACTTGCGCGCCGGATGCCGCGCGCAGGTGAATTCGCCGGCCGGGCCGAGCACGCGCACCGCCGCGCCCGGCTGCAGGTTGTCGTGCAGCCAGTTCGACACCTTGCCGCCCGGCACGCGCTTGACCGTGATCGAAATCGTGTGCGGCCGCGCCGGCGACGACGAGATCGTGTAGCAGCGGTTGATCGTCTCGCCGTCGATGTCGAGCTCGAGCGTGATGAACTGCCCGGGCTCGAACGAGAACGTGCGGCCCTGCGGCGAACGGAAGAAGAAACTCTTCACGTCATGGGTTTCCTGCCGCACGTGGCAGCACACCAGCGTTTCCTCGACGTCGCTCGTCCAGCGCTCGGGCAGCGCGTTCCAGAACGCCGGGTGCGTCACCCGGCTGTCCGCCGGCTCGAAATTGGCCGCATCTCGCATCATGTCTTGCTCCGCATATACGCTGCTAAGTACTACGCGCCGGTTTTTTCGGCGAGCCGGCCGATATACCAGGCCGAGAATTTTTCGACGAGACCTTCCGTGTACGGCGAATACGGGCCCGGCTCGTACGCGCTGCTGTTCGCCCCGCGCTGCGAGAATTCGACGAGCGCGCGATCCTGGTCGTTGGTCGCGTTCCACACGGCCGTGAGGTTCTTCACGTCGTAGTCGATGCCTTCCTTCGCGTCCTTGTGCACGAGCCACTTCGTGCGCACGAGCGTCTTGCCGGCCGACAGCGGGATCACCGAGAACGTCACGATGTGATCGCTCATGAAGTGGTGCCACGAGTTCGGCTGCGTCCAGAACGACAGCCCGCCGAGGTCGGCCTTGTCGAAGCCGCCGAGCAGCTTCTTCGACGCGACCTTCGCATCGAGCGTCTGCGATTCGCCGTGACGGTCGAGCGGCAGGCGCTGCGTGCGGAAACCCGTCACGTCGAGCAGTTTTTCGATTTCGGCGGACGGCAGGCCCATCTCGGCCCACTCCTTGCCGCGCCGCACGCAGGTTTCGGCGAACGCGTCCATGCCTTCGGCGTTCGCGTCGGAACGCTGGTAGCCGAAGCCGTATTCGTACAGCGAGATCGTCAGCTCCGGATGGTTCGCGACGCAGTGATAGCACTCGCGGTTGTTCTCCATCGTGAGCTTCCAGTTGCCTTCCTCGATGATGTCGATCTGCGCGGCGATCTTCGTGTTCGGCAGATCGTGCGGCAGCAGGTACGGCTCCATCTCGGCGCGCATCTGCGCGAAATCGACCGGCGGCTCGTCGGCGAGGCAGATGAAGATCAGGCCCGCGAGATTCTCGACGTGCACCGACTTCAGGCTGTGCTTGCAACGGTCGAACTTCTCGCCCATGTGCTCGGCGAACATCAGCTGGCCCGTCAGGTTGTAGGTCCAGCTGTGGTATGGGCACACGATGTTGCCGACCGAGCCTTTATCTTCGTTGCACAGGCGCGCGCCGCGGTGACGGCACACGTTGTGGAACGCGCGGATCGCCATGTCGTCGTCGCGCACGATCAGGATCGAATCGTTGCCCAGCTGCACCGTCACGTAATCGCCCGGCTCGGGAATGTCCGGTTCGATCGCCACCTGGATCCAGTGCTGGCGGAAAATCGCCTCCATGTCGAGCGCGAAGATGTCCTCGCTCGTGTAGAACGGTGCGTCGAGGCTGTGCCCTTCCTTGCGCCGCTCGATCAATGCACGAATGTCTGCCGATACTTTCATCGTTTGCTCCGGATTCCTTGCATCCCTGGGTTTCTTGCCGACAGGCATCAAAATCAGTAGTCGATGAGCTGATGCTCGCGCAAATACGCGAGGATCACTTGTGCTTTTTCGACCGAACTCCCTTCATTTACGACGTTGCCGCCACGGCTTTCGGTCGTCGTCGCGGACAGCATCCGGGCATGCCCGGAGCGCTTCTCGGCGGCGACCAGCTTTACGGGTTTACGCTCGACCGGGCCGACCGTCCACGCGGTGGCGTCGGCGTCCGCACCGGGCGCCGCGAGCGCCGGCCGGATCGCGCCGGCGCGCAGCCGCGCATACGCATAGCGCGGCTCGACACCCGCGAGCGGATGGACGGCGACGACGGCCGGCAGCGCCGCGTCGACACGCCGCCGCAGCCCTTTCGGCAAAAATTGCCGGACCGCCGCACGGCCGCCCTCGACCGTCACGTCGACGGCCGAGCCGACGAGCGGATAGCCGAGTGCCGCGGCGACGCGGTACGGCAGCATCCCGGTGTCGTACGCGCCCTCGGCGCGCGTGCCGGTCAGCACGAGGTCGTAGCCTTCGACGCGCGCGGCGAGCGCGTGCACGGCATCATCGCCGTCGCGGCAGGCCAGCACCTCGACCTCCCGCGCACCGAGCGCGAGATACTCGGCCAGCGCCGAATTCGCGGGGTCGCCCGCGTGGATCACGTCGAGCGTCGCGCGATGCTGCTCGGCGAGCTGCCGGCCGGTTTCGAGCGCGGCCGCATCGTTGCGGCTGTAGCGTGCGACGCCGCTGACCGGATGCCGGCCGACGGACACGAGCACCGCGATGCGTTGCAAGGGGCGAGGGGCGTTCATGCGGCGACTCCTTCGGGTTCACGGGTGCCGACCGCGGCCGGCGATTCGCCGCGCGCGGCCCGCGCGGCCTGGACCTGTTCGATCAGCGCGGCGATCGTCGCCTGCGCGTCGCCGACCACCGTCAGGTTCGCGCGCTTCGCGATCGGCGCGCTGCCGTCGAGGTTGACCGCGATCACGTGGCGGCAGTCCTTGATCCCCTGCAAATGCTGCACCGCGCCCGAGATGCCGAACGCGATGTACACGCTCGCCTCGACCGTCTTGCCGGTCGCGCCGACCTGCTTGTCGCGCGTGAAGTGGCCGTTGTCGACCGCGACGCGGCTCGCGCCGATCGCCGCGCCAAATACGCCGGCCAGCCGCTCGAACGCGCCGATGTCGGACACGCCGTTGCCGGCCGACACGATGAAGTCGGCTTCCTCGAGCGCGACCTGGGCTGCGTCGATTTCGTCGAGGCCGAGATCGCGGTACGGCTGCGCGGCGTCATGCGCGGGGCGGATGAAATCGGCGGCCAGCCGCTCGCCGGCGCCGACGAACGGCAGCTTCGCGTCCACCGCGTTCTGCGCGAGCAGGATCACGTCGGGCAGCGCACGGGTCGCGAACGCACGCCCCGCCTGCGCATACGCGCCCACATGCTTTGCGTCGATCTCGACGACGTGGGTCGCGACGCTCGCGCCGGCGGCCGCCGCGTAACGCCGGCCGAGATCGCCGTCGCCCGTCGCGTTGTCGGGCACGAACACGTGTTTCGGGGCGAGCGCGGCCACGCAGGCCTGCAATGCTTGCAGTTCGCTTTCGGGATCGAACGCGCGGCGATCGAAGCCGGCCAGCTCGATCAGCTTGTCGACGCCGAGTTCCGCGACGTCATCCTTCAGTTCTCCGAATGCCAGCAGCGCGACTTCCGTCTGCGCATCGGCAAGCACGGCGGCGGCGGCGATCGCCTGTCGTGAATGGTCGTCGAGCGCGCCGCGTTCGCTGTGCGCGACCACCAGCATCACGTGCTTCGGGTCCTGCAGCGCGCGGCGCGGCTTCGCGGCCGCGGCGCCATGACCATGCGCGGACCATTGCGCGGCGTTCGCATCGGCGCTGCCTTCCTCGCCGAGCGTGATGCGCTTCAGGCCGGCGGCCGTGATGATGAACGGCCGGCGCGGATCGATTCGTTTAATCGTATTCATCGATTCACTCCAGCGAGGCGGCGACGAGTTCGGCGACGTCGAGCACGTCGGGGCGCGGGCCCACGACGCCTTCGAGCATGGCCGTGCAATTCGGGCAAGCCACCGCGACGACGTCCGCGCCGATCGTGCGCGCGTCGGCGATGCGGATGTCCGGGATGCGCTGCTTGCCGGGGATGTCGGTCAGCGGCGCGCCGCCGCCACCACCGCAGCAGCGGCCGCGCATGCCGTTGCGCTCCATCTCGACGACCTGGATGCCGATCGTCTTCAACAGCTTGCGCGGTGCTTCGATCTCGCCGTTGTAGCGGCCGAGGTAGCACGGATCGTGGTAGGTCGTGCGCTTCTCCTGCAGCGCCTCGACCGCCTTCGGCGCGATCTTGCCGCTGTCGGCCAGTTCGGCCAGATAGGTCGTGTGATGCTTGACCGTCACGCGCAGCCCGAGCGCGCGGTATTCGTTGCGCAGGCTGTGCATCACGTGCGGGTCGGCCGTCACGATCTGCTGGTACGACAGCGTGCCGAGCGTGCCGATCAGGCGCTTCGCCATCTGCTGGAACGTCGCTTCGTCGCCGAGCCGGCGCGCGACGTCGCCCGTGTCGGTCTCGGTCGAGCCGAGCACCGCGTAATCGACACCGGCCTTGTTCAGCACCTTCACGAACGCACGCAGCGTGCGCTGGTAACGCATGTCGAACGCGCCTTCGCCCGCGACGAACAGCACGTCGACCGGCTTGCCCGGCTGCGCGACCGGCGCGCTCAGGTCCACCGACCAGTCGTAGCGCGCGGCCGTGTCGTAGCCGCCCATCGTGCCGGTCTCGCGCAGGTTCGCGAGCACTTCCTGGCCCTTGCCCGGCACCGTGCCGTGCACGAGCGTGCGGTTGCGGCGCATGTCGACGATCGCGTCGACGTGTTCGATCAGCATCGGGCACTCCTGCACGCACGCGCGGCAGGTGGTGCACGACCACAGCGTCTGCTCCTCGATCAGGCCCGACACGATCGGGCCGTTCGGTTCGCCGCGATGCTGGCCGACCGGGATGCCCGGCGACGGGCTGCCTGCGTATGCCGCATCGGAGCCGCCGGCCATCCCGACCACGAGATCCTGGATCAGCTTCTTCGGATTCAGCGGCTGGCCCGACGCGAACGCGGGGCACGCGGCTTCGCACTTGCCGCACTGCACGCATGCGTCGAAGCTCAGCAGCTGGTTCCAGCGGAATTCGACCGGCTTCGCGACGCCGTACTCCTGGTGCTCGATGTCCGGCAGCTTCAGCGCGGTCGGCGGCGTGGCCGTGCCGTTGCCGGTGAACGATTCGCGCGTGGCCGCGAAACGCTCCTGGCGCGGGTGGAACGCGAGATGCAGCAGCCCGGCGATCGCATGCTTCATCGGGCCGCCCTTCGCGGCGCCGACCGTCATCGTGAACGCGCCGACGCCGATCAGCAGCGCGCAGAGCACCGCGAACGCACCCGACATCGCGCCGGTCGGCACCAGCATGAACAGCACGAGACCGAGCGCGAACGAACCGAGCAGCCAGGGCAGCGTATTCCACGGGCCGCGCGACAGGCGCGCCGGCACGTCCTTCGCCGCGCGTCGACGCCACACGAACACCGCGCCGACCAGCATCGCGAGCGCCGCGAGGAAGATCAGCTTGTCGAGCCACGGCGAGTAGATCGCGAGGCCGTAGTTGACGAACACCAACGCGAGCGCGCCGATCGCGCCGCCGGCGGTCGCGACGTGGGTCTTCGCGATGTACGGATCGCGGGCGACCACATGGTGCAGGTCGACGAAATAACGCTTCGGGATCGCGAACAGGTTCGCGACGCCGAACGAGCCGGGCGCCGTGGCGCGGCCCAGACGCCAGTAGGACGAGCGCTTCGCGACCGCGAACGCGAGCCCCGCCACCGACAGCCACAACAGGGCGGTAATGAGGAAGGACGGGTTCATCTTTTAGAAATCCTTCACGAGACGCAGCGAGTCGTAGATCGCACCGTGGACGTTGTGCATCGAGATGCAGTCGCCGACACGGAACAGCAGGAAGCGGCCGTTGCCGAGTTCTTCCGACAGGCACGGCTGCGGCTCGGCTGCGAACAGCGTGTGCGGATCGATCTGGCCGCGGTTCACCGATTCCGGCTTGAGCTTCCAGTACAGCTCGTCGTTCGGCGACGAGCCGTTCTCGATCACGACCTGGTCGACCGCGCGCTCTTCCAGTTCTTCCGTGTACTCGTTACGCAGCACGGCGATCATCTTGCCGTTCTCTTCATAGACGCGATCGAGCATCGTGTTCGGCGTCGGAATCACGCCGAACGCGTACAGGCGGCGATAGAAGATCGGGAACGTCGTGCCGCCGCAATCGTCGGCCACCTTCACGTCGGGCGTCACCACCTCGACCTTCGAGCCGCGGCTCGCCATGAAGTCGGCCACGCCCGCGCCCGCATGGGTGCTCACGCCGTCGAACAGCAGCACGTTCTGCTTCGGCTCGACCGTGCCGGTCAGGATGTCCCACGCGCTGACGGCGAGCCCTTCGGCCACGCCCCACGCCGGCACCTGCCACGTGAAGCTCGACCCGCCCGTCGCGAGCACGACGATGTCCGGCTTCTCGGCCATGATCATCTTCTCGTCGGCGGCCACACCGAGGCGCCGGTCCACACCCAGACGCTTCGTTTCCATGTCGAACCAGCGGATGATCCCCGACATCTGCTCGCGCTGCGGCGCCTTCGCGGCGATCATCACCTGGCCGCCCACTTCCGCGTTCTTCTCGAACAGCACGACGTCGTGGCCGCGCAGCTTCGCGACACGCGCGGCCTCGAGGCCCGCGGGGCCGGCACCGACCACCACGACCTTGCGCTTCGGGCCGCGCGACTTCTCGATGATGTGCGGCATCGTCGCTTCGCGCGACGTCGCCGCGTTCTGGATGCACAGCACGTCGAGGCCGTTGTACTGGCGGTCGATGCAGTAGTTCGCGCCGACGCACTGCTTGATTTCGTCTTCGCGGCCGTCGCGGATCTTGATCACCATGTGCGGATCGGCGATTTGCGCGCGCGTCATGCCGACCAGGTCGATCATGCCGTTCGCGAGCAGGCGCTCGGCCTGGCCTGCATCGCGGATGCTCTGCGCGTGCATCACCGGAATCTTCACGACCGACTTGATGCCCGCCGCGAGGTGCACGAACGGCTCCGGCGGCAACGCCATCGGCGGCATGCAGTTGGCGATCGTGTTGTGCGTATCGCCGCCCGAGCCGACCACGCTCAGGTAGTCGATCAGGCCCGTCTCCGACATCGCCTGCGCGATTTCCTTCAGCGCTTCGTGATCGAGGCCGTCCTCGTGGAATTCGTCGCCGCACATGCGCAGGCCGACGCAGAAATCCTTGCCGACCGCCTCGCGCACGGCCGTCAGCACTTCGATGCCGAAGCGCAGGCGGTTTTCGAGGCTGCCGCCCCATTCGTCGGTGCGGTGGTTCGAACGCTTGCTCCAGAACTGGTCGATCAGGTGCTGGTGCGCGGCGGAGATTTCGATGCCGTCCATGCCCGCCGCCTTCACGCGCTTCGCGGCCGCCGCGAAATCGCCGATGATGCGGCGGATTTCCTCGATCTCGATGATCTTCGCGTTGCCGCGGTGCACGGGTTCGCGCACGCCCGACGGCGACATCAGGTGCGGCCAGTGCTCGCCGTGGAACGACGAGCGGCGGCCCATGTGCGTCGCCTGGATCATGATCTTCGCGCCGTGCTTGTGCATCGTGTCGGCCAGGCGCGTGAGCGGATCGATGATCTTGTCGGTCGACAGGTTCACCGATTTCCACCAGCCTTGCGGGCTGTCGATCGACACCGGGCTCGAACCGCCGCAGATGGCCAGGCCGACGCCGCCCTTCGCCTTTTCTTCGTAGTAGCGGATATAGCGGTCGCCCGGCAGGCCGCCCGGCTCGGCGTACACCTCCGCGTGCGCGGTGCTGACGATCCGGTTGCGCAGCGTCAGCTGGTTCAGCTGCATGGGTTTGAACAGGTGGGGATAACGCATCGCTGGCGACCTCTGGCGTTCGAATGTCTCGTGTTGCGGGTGTTGTTCTGCTTCAGTGAATCAATGCGTCAGTGCATCAGTGCGCGATCGGCGACACTTCGAAGACGCAGTGGTCGTGATGCTCGGCCGCGCACTGCACTTCCTTCGAGTACGCACGCGGCGCGCCCTTGCCTTCCGGCGTCGTGTCGTTGACCCAGTCCATCGCGCCCGCGAACCAGCCCGCGAACATGTAGCAGAGCTTGCCTTCCTTGCCCGGCTGCTGGAGCACGAATGACGAGTGGCGCAGCTCGATCTTCGCGCGTGCGCTCGCCGGATCGGCCTCGATGATCGAGAACAGGCCCCAGCCGCGTTGCGACAGGCGCTTCAGGTAGTGCTCGAACACGGCCACGCCGGTGATGCCGTGCTGCTTTGCTTCCTTGTCGCACCAGTGGTAGGCGGATTTGTAGCCGGCCTTGTAGAGGATCTCGGCATACGCTTCGACGCCGAGCGCTTCCTCGACGGCGACGTGGTTGTTCGTGAAGAAGTGGCGCGGCACGTACAGCATCGGCAGCGCGTCGGTGGTCCAGACGCCGGTATCGGGATCGACGTTGATCGGCAGTTGCGGTTGCATCGTGGTGACTCCGTGAGGAAATTGGCCGCGCGGCTCGGTGCGCCGGCGCGACATCGTCCGCGCGCCCACGCTGCTTGCGCGGGCACGTCCCGATTTTTTTATGTTGAAACGAAGGGAGCGGTTCGGCTCGGCGAGGGCTTACGCGCCCCACACGTCCTTGAACACGCGCACCCAGTTCTCGCCCATGATCTTGCGGATGCGCGACTCGCTCCAGCCGTGGCGTTCCATCGCGGCGGTCAGGTTCGGGAATTCGCCGATCGTGCGGATGCCGTCCGGGTTGATCACCTTGCCGAAGTTCGTCAGTTGGCGATAGCGTCCCTTGTCATGCGTCAGCATGTCGAAGAATTCCTTCGCGAAATCCTGCGTGAAGTCCGTGCCGATGCCGACCGCGTCTTCGCCGATCAGGTTCACGACGTAGTCGATCGCCTCGATGTAGTCGTCGATGTTCGCTTCGATGCCGCGCTTCAGGAACGGCGCGAACATCGTCACGCCGACGAAGCCGCCCGCATCGGCGATCTCCTTCAGCTGCGCGTCGCTCTTGTTGCGCGGATGTTCCTTCAGGCCCGACGGCAGGCAGTGCGAGTAGCACACCGGCTTCTTCGAGAACGCGATCGCTTCCGACGACGTGTTGCCGCCCACATGCGACAGGTCGACCATGATGCCGACGCGGTTCATCTCGGTGATCACTTCGCGGCCGAAGTCCGACAGCCCGCCGTCGCGTTCGTAGCAGCCGGTGCCGACCAGGTTCTGCGTGTTGTAGCAGAGCTGCACGACGCGCACGCCCATGTCGGCGAACGCTTCGATGTAGCCGAGGTTGTCCTCGAACGCATGCGCGTTCTGGAAGCCGAGGATGATCCCGGTCTTGCCTTCCTTCTTCGCGCGGAAGATGTCGTCCGTCGTGCGCACGAGCGTCAGCAGCTCGCCGTTGTCGCGGATTTTCTTCTTCATCACGCCGATGTTGTCGACGGTCTTGGTGAAGTTCTCCCACACCGACACCGTGCAGTTCGCGGCCGTGATACCGCCCTTTCGCATGTCCTCGAACACCGGCTTCTCGAACTTCGAGATGTTCAGTCCGTCGATGATGATGCTGTCCTGATGCAGCGTGCTCATATCTGCTCTCGCTCGTGTGACTGTTCTTGTGGGGTCGATCAATAGATCGGGAAGCGCTCGCAGAGCGCGAAGATCTCGCGACGCACGCGCTGTTCGGTTGCGGGGTCGCCTTCCGGGTTCGCCCGCAGTGCGTCGAACACTTCGAGGATCAGGCGGCCGACTTCACGGAACTCCGCGACGCCAAAGCCGCGCGTCGTGCCGGCCGGCGTGCCGAGGCGGATGCCCGACGTGACGGTCGGCTTCTCGGTGTCGAACGGGATGCCGTTCTTGTTGCAGGTGATGCCCGCGCGTTCCAGCGCCTGCTCGACCGGCGCGCCCTTCAGGCCCTTCGGGCGCAGGTCGACCAGCAGCAGGTGGTTGTCGGTGCCGCCCGTGACGAGATCGACGCCGCCGGCCTTCAGCACTTCGCCGAGCGCCTGCGCGTTCGCGAGCACGTTGTCGATGTAGGTCTTGAAGTCCGCGTGCAGCACCTCGCCGAATGCGACCGCCTTGCCGGCGATCACGTGCATCAGCGGGCCGCCCTGCAGGCCGGGGAACACGGCCGAGTTGATCTTCTTCGCGATGTCCTCGTCGTTGGTCAGCACGAAGCCGCCGCGCGGGCCGCGCAGCGTCTTGTGGGTGGTCGACGTGACGACGTGCGCGTGCTCGACCGGGTTCGCATGACGGCCCGCGGCGATCACGCCCGCGATGTGCGCCATGTCGACCATCAGCTTCGCGCCGACGCTGTCGGCGATCGCGCGAAAGCGTGCGAAGTCGAGCGCGCGCGGGTACGCCGAGAAGCCGGCGATGATGAGGTTCGGCTTGTGCTCGTGGGCAAGGGCCTCGACCTGGTCGTAGTCGATGCGCAGCGTGTCGCGGTTCACGCCGTACTGCACGGCATTGAACCACTTGCCCGACAGCGCCGGCTTCGCGCCGTGCGTCAGGTGGCCGCCGGCATCCAGCGACATGCCGAGCACCGTGTCGCCCGGCTTCGCCAGCGCGAGCATCACCGAGCCGTTCGCCTGCGCGCCCGAGTGCGGCTGCACGTTCGCATAGCCGGCGTTGAAGATCTGCTTCACGCGGTCGATCGCGAGCGCCTCGACTTCATCGGCGAATTCGCAGCCGCCGTAGTAGCGCTTGCCGGGATAGCCTTCCGCGTACTTGTTGGTCAGCACCGAGCCCTGCGCCTCGAGCACGGCGCGCGACACGATGTTTTCCGACGCGATCAGCTCGACCTGCGACTGCTGACGCTCGAGTTCCTTCAGGATGGCGCTGCGCACCGGCGCGTCGCGCTCGGCAAGGGGCTGCGAGAAGAAAGGCTGGGTGTTCGACATAGTGCGTCCGTGACGAAGAATAAAGGGCTGCAACCGAAGCTCAAGGCCCGCCGTGCCTGGGTTTCCCATGCTTCCAGTGCAAGGCTGCCGACGGCTCTATTCTTGTCGTTCGGATTTTCGGCGGATTGATGAATTTAGACGCGTTCTTTGCCTTTTCCGCCATGCACGTCCGTTTTATACAAGTGACCGGTCGTGCTTTTCGGTATGACCGCCGGAAACGGTGCGGGCTGTTCACCTATGGACACGCACACCGGCAGTGCGTTTGCCGCACGTTCGCGTGCGGCGTCTCCCGGATACGGTGCAGTGCAACAACGGCCCGATGCCCAGACAACGTATGGAGCTAGGGTTTAGCCGTATGGCACGCTTGTTGCACTCGCTCACACAATACCGCAGCCCGATCCGTGCCCCGGGCCAAAAGCTATTAGAGATTCAAGGAACGCTCCCCATGTCGCCCGACCGCACAGCGTCGCTGTCCCACTTCGCGTTCATGCCGTTACCGAACTTCACGATGATCGCGTTCACCAATGCGATCGAGGTGCTTCGGATGGCGAACTACCTGAGCGGTCAGCCGCTCTACCGCTGGTCGGTGATCAGCCCGGACGGCGGCCCGGTCACGGCGAGCAACGGCCTCACGGTCGACACGGGCCCGGCCGAATGCGCGGGACAGCCCGACATCGTGTTCGTGTGCGGCGGCGTCGACGTACAGCGCGCGACCACGCCCGCCCATCTGTCGACCCTGCGCCGCTTCGCGCGCTCGGGCATCCCGCTCGGCAGCCTGTGCACGGGCACCTATGCACTCGCGAAATCGGGGCTGCTCGCGGGCTACGCGTGCGCGATCCACTGGGAGAACATGTCGGCGCTGAAGGAAGAGTTTCCGGACACGCGCTTCCTGAAGGAACTGTTCGTGATCGACCGCGACCGCATCACGTGCACGGGCGGCGTCGCACCGCTCGACATGATGCTGAACCTGATCGCCGCGCGCGTCGGCACCGCGCGCGTCACGCAGATCGCCGAGCAGTTCATCGTCGAACACGTGCGCGACACGAGCGCGCAGCAGCGCATGCCGCTGGTTGCTCGCCTCGGCTCGGCGAACAAGTCGCTGTTCGAAGTGATCTCGCTGATGGAGAACAACATCGAGGAGCCGCTGTCGCGCGAAGAGCTCGCGCGGCTCGCGAACATGTCGCAGCGGCAGTTGCAGCGCCTGTTCCGCGAGCATCTGGGAATGACGCCGACGCACTACTACCTGACGCTGCGGCTGCGCCGTGCGCGCGAGCTGCTGCTGCAGACCGACATGTCGATCATGCACATCACGATGGCGTGCGGCTTCCAGTCGGCATGCCACTTCAGCAAGAGCTATCGCGATGCGTTCGGCGTCGCGCCGACGCGTGAGCGCCGCAAGCAGGTCGCGCCGCTCGCGCAGGGTGCGGTGAGTGCTGCGCCGGCGTTTCCGGCGCGTGTGCTGCATGCGTGAGGCGGGCAGTACCTGATGCAAAAAAGCGGCCTCGAAGGCCGCTTTCCGTTTTCGCTTACGATCCCCACACCTGCATTTCATAGAGCGAATACCCCCACTGCGTCGCCCGCTTCGTGCCGAGCATCCGCACATAACGGCCGTGCCCGTTCAGGTTCGGCAACGTCACATGGCTGTACGACACGCCGTTGCTCGTCGAGTAGATCGTCGTCCAGTTCACGTTGTCGTTCGACGTCTGGATCTGGTAGACGAGCGCGCCCGCATCCCAGTACAGATCGATGCTGCTGATGGTCTTCGTCGCACCGAGATCGACCGAGATCCATTGCGGATCGACGCCGGCGCCTTCCGGCGAATCCCAGCGCGTGCTCGCCGTGTTGCCGTCGAATGCCTTGTCTGCCGTGAGCGACGCGTTGTAGCTCGCCGACGCCGCGGCCGGCCGCCCCTGCGACAGCAGCGTGCGCGCCGCGGCCGCGCCGCCGTAGTAATTCGCGCCGAGCTTCGCCTTCGTCGCGTCGGCATTCACGCCGAACTGCGACAGGCTCCAGCGCTGACCGGTCGTCACGTCGCCGACATAGAGCTGATAACCACCCGCCGTCGTCGATGAGAAAAACAGGTAATTCGTACCACTGACGGGTGCCGGGTCCGAGTTGTTGCTCATGCAGTCGTTGAGCGCCAGCGCGCTCGGCGTCGAGGCCGGGTCGGCCGTCTTCGCATAGATCTGGTCGGCCCCGCCGCTGTCCTTCCAGCGCGCGTAGTACACCATGCCGTCCGCACGCACGGTCGGGTAGTACGTCTGCAGCCCGGCCGGACGATCGAACACGGCGGTCGCGCCGGTGGCGATCGTGCGCTTCATCAGCCCCATGTTCGAGCCGGTGCCGGTCGCGTAGTACACGGCGCTCGCGTCCGGCGCGAGGAACGGCATCGAGTATTCGGCGCCGGCCGGCGCATTCGTCAGGCTCACAACCGACGTGAACACCGGGCCGGCGCTCGTGTACGACAGCGTCGCCTGCTTCACGTCGCCGTTTTGCTTGAACACGAGCGTCTTGCCGTCCGTGCTGAACTTCGGGTCTTCGTTGCGCGTGGCGCCCGTGCTGTTCGTCATGTTGACGGGCGGCGTACCGGCGCCGAGTTGCAGCATGAACACGTTCCATGCGCCGTTGCTGATGCCCATGAACGCGAGCCACTTGCCGTCGGGGCTGAACACACCATTCATCGGATCGGTGATGCCCCACGCGCTCTTGCTGAGTTGCGTCAGCGTATGGGCCGAGAAATCGTAGAGGAACAGCTGGCTCGTGCCGTCGCCGTACTTCACGTAGCTGTGGTAGACGAGCTTGCCGGTCAGCGCGGCGGGGAATGTCGCGTTCGGCTG
Organism: Burkholderia sp. E168m15; assembly: GCF_016586105.1. Classification (NCBI taxonomy): domain Bacteria; kingdom Pseudomonadati; phylum Pseudomonadota; class Betaproteobacteria; order Burkholderiales; family Burkholderiaceae; genus Burkholderia; species Burkholderia sp. E168m15. Next base: position 6,434 of record NZ_BCPO01000102.1, on the reverse strand, counting down.
GGCGGCGGGATTGTTGACGCAGGCTGCGGCGGCCACGCCGCTGAACAGGTTGAGGGCGATGCCGGCCACGAGGCCCGCGACGAGGGTCTGCAGTTTCACGCTGGATACTTTCGGGTAAGGTAAGGACGCCGCAAAAAAGGACTCGCGCGACACGCGCGGACGTCACGGATTCGCGGTCGGGCAGCGTGAATTCCGTATCGGTCGGACAGCGGGAACAAAGCTTGCGAGAGGATGCCCGTTCGTCAGACGAAAGAACAGGATCAGAGCGCCGATAAAACATACGGATCAGCGATTTGGGGCGCGCTTGCACGTGACGGCTGCCGTACTACTCTGTGTCATCAGGGCACAACGGCCGGGGGACACGCATGAAGCGCTATGCGGTGCTGGCGCAGACGATCGCCGACGCGATCCGGCGCGGCGACCTGGCGGCCGGCGCGCGCATCCCTACCGTGCGCGCGGCATGCCGCGCGTATCGGGTGAGCCCGTCCACGGTGTTTCGTGCGTACTACGCGCTCGAAAGCGAGGGCCTGATCGTCGCGCGGGCGCGCTCGGGTTATTTCGTGGCGAACGTCGCGGACAAGCACGTGCGGTTCGGCCGCGATTCGCCGCGCAAGCCGGGCGCCGCGCAGAACGACGCCGCTCGAACCGGCGACGACGATGCGCTGTTCCGCCTGCTCGACTCGCTCAAATGCGACGACATCGTGCCGCTCGGCTCGGCATTCGCGAGCTATTCGCTGTTCCCGATGAGCAGCCTGTGGCGCCAGGTGGCGTCGGCCGCTCGCCACATGGACCGCACCAAACTGCTCGAAGGCTTGCCGCCCGGCAACGAAGCACTGCGCCGCCAGATCGCGTTGCGCTATCTGAACGCGGGCGCGTCGCTGCCGCTGGAGGAAATCGTCATCACGACGGGCGCGACCGAAGCGCTGACGCTCAGCTTGCAGGCGCTGACGCGCCCGGGCGACATCGTCGCGATCGAACGGCCGGCCTTCCACGCGGTGCTGCAGGCCGTCCAGTGCCTGCATCTGAAGGCCGTCGAGATTCCGGTCGACCCGCGCACGGGCCTCGACCTCGACGCGCTCGCCGAGGCGCTCGACACGCATCCGGTACGCGCATGCTGGTTCATGACGTCATTCCACAACCCGACCGGCGCGACGCTGACCGACGAGCGCAAGCGCGCGCTGATCGACCTGCTCGCGTCGCGCGGCGTGCCGCTGATCGAGGACGACGTGTATGGCGAACTGCAGTTCGGCACGGCGCCCACGCGGCCCGCGAAACTGTATGACGACAGCGGACTCGTCCTGCATTGCGGATCGTTCTCGAAATGTCTCGCGCCCGGGTTCCGAATCGGCTGGGTCGCGGCCGGCCGCTTCGTCCGGCAGATCCGCGAGGCCAAAGGCACGAGCACGCCGGCCGCCGACGTACCTGCGCAGATGGCGATATCGAGCTATCTGCGCGACGGCGCATACGACCGGTTCCTGCGCAAGCTGCGACGCAATCTCGCCGCGCACCAGGCGCAAATGCTGTCGGCCGTGCGCGCGTATTTCCCGACGGATACCGAAGTGTTCGCGCCGCGCGGCGGGTATTTCCTTTGGATCGAATTGCCGCCGCACCTGGACGCGATGCACCTGTTCGACGACGCGATGGAAAGCGGCGTCAGCATTGCGCCCGGGCCGATCTTCTCCGCCACCGGCGGTTTTCGCCGCTATTTGCGGCTCAACTACGGGCGGCCGTGGACCCCGGCCGTCGAGCGCGCGCTGGAGACGCTCGGCACGCTCGCGGCCCGGCAGCGGCACGGCGGCTAGTACGAAACGGGCGGCACGAAATGTGCGCCACGCAACGCGCGACATGCGCCTTGCGTTTCGCGCGCGAACGACCAAGAATGAAGCGGCAGGCAGACGCGGACGAACGGGTTCCACGCGTCCGATGTTATGGAGAATCAAATGAACGCCGAATGCGAACGACCGCCGATGTGTAGCCCCACGATGGCATCCGTCGGTCGCTGACGATGCGCGTCCTGCCCAACCGGAGTGTCCGCGCGCGCGATGCCTGGCGTTCCGTGCTGAATGCACGCGCCGAATCGCGGCACGCGACGTGCTGCCGCTGCCGCGAATGCGGTTTCGTCGCGTTCCGCGCACTCGAGCACTGCCCCGTCTGCGGTCGGTGGAACTGGCCGTTCGAGCCGATTCGCCACACGCCGGCCGACGCGCGTGCCGTGCATGCGCCGCGATCGTTCCACACGTGGTCGTCGCGCGTCGCCCGCGCGCTGCGCAACGCGGCTTTCCAGCGGCCGCGCGCATCGAGCGCACCGCTCCTGAGTATCCTCACGCTCGTGCTGCTGGTCGGCGGCTACGTGATGGTCGACCAGACCTGCAAGGCCGATCCCGTTTGTCGCGGCTCCGCTGCGCCGGCCGCCGTCGCGACCGAAACCATGCTGCAGGCATCGAACGATCCGTTGCTGCCGGTCGTGCCGGCACCCGTCTACCCGTTTCATTCGCCTGATCAAACGCAAGTGGCAGCCAATCCGCAACAGAGCGCCCCGCTCGCCGGCAAACCTGCTCGCCCGATGGCAGTTGTACAAGCCGCGCCGTCGTTGCGGCCCGACCGGACGCGCGCCGGCGCAGTCCGCGTGGCCGACTGGAAAGGCAACCGCGACACCGCCCATCGCCCCACGCGCGCGATCCGCCGCGTCAGCCTGCACACCGGGCGTACACGCCGCACCGCCGCCAGCAACGCCGAACTCGCGAAGCTCTATCGCGGCCACTGAACGCGCCCGCAACGAAAAACGGGCGGCCCGTTTCCGGAGCCGCCCGTACTCGCGTCACGCGTCACGCGTGTCGAACGCTAGTGCATCACGCCGCCAGCAACCCGTGCGGGTCGATGACGAATTTGCGCGGCGCACCGCCGTCGAACTTCTTGTAGCCTTCCGGCGCCTGGTCGAGCGAGATCACTTCGACGTTGACGATCTTCGCGATCGGCAGCCGGTCGAACAGGATCGCCTGCATCAGGTTGCGGTTGTACTTCAGCACCGGCGTCTGGCCCGTGAAGAACGAATGCGACTTCGCCCAGCCGAGGCCGAAGCGGATGCTCAGGCTGCCGTGCTGCGCGGCCTTGTCCTTCGCACCCGGATCGTCCGTCACGTACAGGCCCGGGATGCCGATCGCGCCGGCCGGGCGCGTGATTTCCATCAGCGAGTTCAGCACCGTCGCGGGCGCTTCCTCCGAATGGCCCGACGAGCCGTGACCGTGCGCCTCGAAGCCGACGCAGTCGACCGCGCAATCGATCTCGGGCACACCGAGGATCTGCTCGATCTGCTCGCCGAGCGACGCGTCCTTCGACAGGTCGACCGTCTCGAACCCCATCGCCCGCGCATGCGCGAGGCGTTCCGCGTTCATGTCGCCGACGATCGTCACGGCCGCGCCGAGCAGGCGCGCCGACGCGGCCGCCGCCATCCCGACCGGGCCCGCGCCCGCGATATAGACCGTCGAACCGGGCTTCACGCCCGCGCTCACCGCGCCGTGATAACCGGTCGGCAGGATGTCGGACAGGCAGGTCAGGTCGCGGATCTTCGCCATCGCCTGATCGCGATCCGGGAATTTCAGCAGGTTGAAATCGGCATACGGCACGAGCACGTACTCGGCCTGGCCGCCGATCCAGCCGCCCATGTCGACGTAGCCGTACGCGCCGCCGGCACGCGACGGGTTCACGTTCAGGCACACGCCGGTGTGCGTGTCCTTGCACATCGCGCAGCGGCCGCACGCGACGTTGAACGGCACCGACACGAGATCGCCGAGCTTCAGCGTCTCGACGTCGCGGCCCACCTCGACCACTTCGCCGGTGATCTCGTGACCGAGCACGAGGCCGACCGGCGCGGTCGTACGGCCGCGCACCATGTGCTGGTCGGAGCCGCAGATGTTCGTGCTGACCACTTTCAGGATCACGCCGTGGCCGATCGCGCGGCCGCTTGGGTCGACCATCTTCGGATAATCGATTTTCTGGACTTCGACCTGGCCCGGCCCAAGATAGACGACACCTCGATTGCTGCTCATCGTATTGTCTCCATGTCTCGTTGGATGGCGCCGCGGCGCGCCGGCGCCATGCGGCGCACGCGCAACGTGCTGTTCGAGAGTAGTCCGGGAGGCAGGGGCGCCGATGTCTCAAACGCGACATGCGTTTGATCGGCGCCGACATCGATGGCGGAAATACGAAAGTCGGGCGGGAATCTACCGGGGGCCGGACCAGCCCTTGCGGCCGGCCCTGCCTTGGCGGCCCGGCGCTCACCCGCCCTGATTCTCGCGGATGATCGCGGCGGCGGCCGCTTCCGCGTCGCTCGCGACGCCGTCGTGCACGCGCGTGCTGACGGCCGGCGTCGGCGGCTCGCTGTCGAGCGCGTGACCGTTGCGGTCGTGCGTGTCGACCGTCGCGCGCATCGACAGCCCGACGCGCAGCGGATGCGCGGCGAGGTCGCGCGGATCGAGCGCGATCACCACCGGCACGCGCTGCACGACCTTGATCCAGTTGCCGGCCGCGTTCTGCGACGGCAGCATCGAGAACGCGCTGCCCGTGCCGGCCGAGAAGCCCTGCACACGGCCGCGATAGGCGATGCGCGAGCCGTAGAGATCCGACACGACCTCGACCGGCTGCCCGACGCGCATGTGGCGAATCTGCCCTTCCTTGAAATTCGCCTCGACCCACAGCCGGTTGAGCTGCACGATCGACATCAGCGGCACGCCGGGCCCGACCTGCTGGCCGACCTGTACCGAGCGCTGCCCGATCGTGCCGTCGACGGGCGCGACGATCGTCGTGCGCTTCAGGTTCCGGTACGCGAGCTTGAACTGCGCGGCCGCCTGCACGACCGCCGGGCTTTCGTCGACGGGCAGCTTGCTGCCGAGCGCGCGCGCCGCGTCGAGCTGCGCCTGCGCGGCCGCGAGGTTCGCCTGCGCGCCGGCCACCGCCGCGCGCGCCCGCGCCAGTTCTTCCGGCGCGACGATCTCGACCGATGCGCCCGAACGCGCGGCGAGCGCGCGCTGCGCCAGCGACAGGTCGGCGCGGCGCGCATTCACGGCCTCGACGTACATCGTGTTCGAAATCCTCGCGTTCGCGACCTGGCGCACGGCCTGCGCGAGCTGCGCCTTCGCCTGCGCGAACGCGACGGATGCCTCGGTGTCGTCGAGCCGCACGAGCGTCTGCCCGGCGCGCACGGCTTGCGTATCGGCGACCACCACGTCGGTCACGGCGCCCGGGATCTGCGCGGCGACCTGCACGATGCTGCCCGCGACGTATGCGTCGTCGGTGTCTTCGTAATAGCGGTCGCTCAGCAGCCAGTAGGCGATCCATGCGATCGCGGCCAGCAGCACGATCGCGAAGAACACGGTGAAGCGCTTGCGGCGCGTCGCGCGGCGCGCGTCGAGCGCCGGGTCGTTCAGTGCGGCCGGCGGCGCGGCGGAATGGAGGTTGTCGTGGTGCATCAGTCGCTTTGCGTAACGATCAGACGATCGTGCTGGAAGACGGGAATCGCAGGCATCGGCGACGAATCGCGCGTCGGGCTCGCCGAGGCCGTGCGCGCGAGAACGGGGTTGCCGCGCGGCGCCGCGTCGGGGCGGGTCGCACCGATCGTCGACGGGCGTGTCGTGTCGTCGCGTCGTGCCGATGCAGACGCGTTGCTCGTCGCGGTAGCAGCCGGCGACACTGCCGTGCTGCCTGCGCGTGCATCGTTAGACTGGCCAGCCGTCTCCCGATTCGCGGCCACGGCGCCCACAGCAGCCACGGCCGTTGCCGCCCCGCGCTTCGCCGCCCCACTCCGCGCCCGCGGCCCGGCCGGCGTCTGCGCTTGCGCGACCGTTGCGCCCGCATCGAACCCGCCGCCCAGCGCGCCGATCAGCCCCACCCGCAGCGTCCGCTGCTTGCCGAGCAGCGCGATCATCTGCGCGCGCTCGTCGATCAGCGTGAGATCCGCGACATCGACGTCCTTCTGCATCAGCACGCCGCGCCGATGCCGATCCGCCGCGATCTGCACGATCTTCTGCGCGGCCGCGACCGCGTCCTGCTGCTGCGCGACGAGCGTCTGCGACGTCTGCAGCGACGTGACGAGTTGCGCGACCTGCCCGAGCGCGTCGTCGACGGTCTTGTTGTACAGCCCGATCGCGACGTCGGCCTGCGCGACGTCCGCGCCGAGCTTCGCCTTCAAGCGGCCGCGATCGAAGATCGGCAGCGAGATCGCGGGGCCCACGGAGCCCGCGAGCGAATCGCGCGAGAACAGCGACGCGGGCGTCAGTGCGAACACGCCGCCGAGCGCGACGAGATTCACGTCCGGATAGAACTGCGCACGCGTCGAGTCGGCATTCGCGAACGCGGCTTCGACGCGCAACCGCGCGGCGACGATGTCGGGCCGGCGGCCGAGCAGATCGGCCGGCAGCCGGGCGGGCACGGCGCCGCCC